>JAOABY010000002.1 GCA_026418115.1 Spirochaetaceae bacterium
TATGTAAAGAGCGACTATACTCCTCTCTACAACTGGCTCAAGGGATCAACCAGCAGAAGACTCATCCTGTTCCATTCCGCTGCCTATGACTATGGCATTCTTCTCATGCGCCAGTTCCCGAACAGAGTCAGTTTTGGCGATCTCCAGCCAGTCTTTGCACGGTAAGATTGCATGAGCAGCGCGCACCACCGCCCGGTGGCGCGCTTTCCGATTGCCAAGTGCGCAGATGGCGTATATAGTACCTCTTGATGCTGCATGATGATCATGATGTCGTCCGCGCCCGCTTCATCAGGGAAAGAAACCAGCGTCTCATATTGAGACTGATGTTCCGGGCCGGCCTTCTGTCCCAGAGCAGAGCGGTACAGAAAACAGGCCTCAAGGCGCCGACCGTTTTCCGGATTTTTACTGAGCTGGAACAGAAAGGGCTCATTGAAGCAGCAAACGGCAGTGATGCCGGTCGGCATGGTGAAGATTCCCAGCCTGCGCGCAAGGGAAGACGGCCTCTCGAGTACAGGCTCAAGGCTGATGCCGCCTATGTAGTGGGTATTGATTTCTGGGCCCGCTCCGCTGCTGCAGTGGTGCAGGATTTTGCCGGTAATCAGATAGCGTCACGAAGTCTCTGTTTTTCCTCTCCTCCTTCCGCTGATGAAGCGTGTGCAATCATTGAACATCTCATTCGCGACATGGTCGAGGGGGCCGAAATTGATTCGCAGCGCCTTCTGGGAATCGGAGTCGGCGCGCCTGGCTCGGTGGGTGCCTCAACAGGGGTCGTTCATTTCTATTCAAGAATTCCGGGCATGATAGAGTACCCTCTCGGTGCGCGACTTCAGGAAGCCTTTGCAGCGCCCGTCATCGTTACCAACAATGCATCCATCGCCGCCTTGGCTGAAGAACGATATGGCAAGGCGCATGGAGCTGCCTCGCTGTTCTGCTTCCTGGTGCGGGCAGGTGTCGGAGGTGCCTATCTCCAGAATGGCAAACTGATTTCGGACCGAAGCCGCACGGCCTTCGAGGTAGGGCATCTCTCCATGGACCCCCATGGCAGGGAATGTTCCTGCGGGAACCGTGGCTGCCTAGAACTCTATCTCAACGAGGATGCTGCCTGTGCTGCGCTGAGTGCCCTGGCTCCCTGCCCCGACATGGAAGCACTCGATGCCCTCATCGCGCAGGGAAGCCCGCAAGTCGAGCGGCTCCTCGAGCCTCTCCTTGAAGCAGCGAGCCATGCAGTCAAGGATATCCGCAGGCTGCTGGCACCGGAAGCCATCGCGATCATCACAAGATCAAAGGCATTCTCCGAGCTCATCGTCAAGGCGGCGTCTGCCGATCTGGTGAATTCCGATGCACGATTCGGCCCTTCCGGCGCACGTCTCATTGCCTCAGAGTACAACGCCCAGCTGGCATGCAAGGCTGCGTGCGATCTTGTGTATGAAGCTTTCTTCAGTCATGGTCTCGAACGATCGGATCAAGGAGGACGCGAACAGTGATCCGTTCATGCTCCTGGAATGTGAATGGGCTGCGAGCCGCAATGGGAAAAGGATTTCTGGACTGGGTTGCATCTACCGATGCTGACTTCATATGCCTGCAGGAAACCAAACTTCAGGAAGAGCAGCTCACGGAAGACATGCGGCATCCCCTCGGCGCTGACGGACGCAGGTATGCGAGCTTCTGGTCACATGCAAGCCGCAAGGGATATGCGGGCACCGCGCTGTACACCCGCAGGGACCCCCTCTCGGTAACCACGCTCGGCATTCAGGAATTCGACGACGAGGGCCGCACAGTCGTCGCCGATTTTGGCGATTTCGTACTCGTGAGCGCGTATTTCCCCAACAGCCAGGAAGCCGGCGCCAGGCTTGACTACAAATTGCGCTTCTGCAATGCAATACTGGAATTCTGCGAACGCATCCGCGCCTCCGGGCGCCATGTCATCATCGCGGGCGACTACAACATTGCCCATACACCCATCGATCTGGCCCGCCCCGAACAGAATGAGGGCAATGCAGGATATCTCCCCGAAGAACGAGCATGGATGGATACCTTTACCGGACGGGGCTATATCGATACCTTCCGCCATCTCTGCAGGGAACCTGGCCACTATACCTGGTGGAGTTATCGAGCACCAAAGGCCAGAGAGAAAAATATCGGCTGGCGTCTCGATTACCACTGTGTTGATCCGGAACTTGGCCCTGCAATCCGACAGGCGACCATACATCCCGAGGTGCTGGGCTCCGATCATTGTCCAGTAGGACTTGTGCTCGACATCTAGCTTGCTGCAAGGAGGCATCCGCATGCGCATCCGCTATAATGCACCAGTTACGCTCACCATGGCCCTGCTGTCGGCACTTGTGCTCCTGGCAGGTCAGTTCCTGTCACAGAATTTTGTGGTGCGCTACTTCTCGACACCTGCTCCCTTCAATTCCAGAGCACTGCTTGATTACCTCAAGCTATTCACGCATTTGCTGGGCCATGCCAACATCCAGCACTACATTGCCAACTTCACCATGATTCTGCTGCTCGGCCCGATACTCGAGGCGGTATATGGCAGCGGCTTCATACTTTTGAGCGTGCTCCTGACCGCGCTTGCCACTGGTCTGGCGAATGTCCTGCTGTTCCCCAACGTAATACTGCTGGGAGCTTCCGGCGTGGTATTCATGATGATCGTGCTCTCATCCATCACCAATTTCCAGAAGGGAGAGGTACCGCTTACCTTCATACTGGTGATGATCGTCTATCTTGGAGGACAGGTCTGGGATGCACTGACCAAAGTAGACAATATCTCGCAGTTCTCGCACATCATCGGCGGACTGGTCGGCAGCATACTCGGTTTTTTCCGCAAGAAATGAGGAGGTTTTTACATGTACGGACGCATCAGGGAAGAATTGGCCGCGAAACTCGAGTCGATCAGGAATGATGGGCTCTACAAGCATGAGCGTGTCATCGTGACACCACAGGGAGCTGCCATTCGCGTCGCTGACGGCAAGGAGGTGCTGAATTTCTGTGCCAACAACTATCTTGGCCTCGCGAACGACGAAAGGATCCGGAAGGCGGCAATCCGTGCAATGGAAGCATACGGCTACGGGCTGTCTTCGGTTCGGTTCATCTGCGGCACACAGTCCCAGCACAAGGATCTGGAGCGTGCAGTGGCCGATTTCCTCGGCATGGAGGATGCCATTCTCTTTTCTTCATGCTTTGACGCAAACGGTGCCGTCTTCGAGCCGCTGCTCGATGAAGACTGCGCCATCATCACCGACAGCCTCAACCACGCCTCGATCATCGATGGCGTGAGGCTCTGCAAGGCGCAGCGCTGGATCTACAAGCATGCCGACATGCGTGATGTTGAGGAAGTGGATCCCGAAACCGGCAAGGCACTCAAGGGACTGGAACGCTGTCTCAAGGAAAGCCAGCATTGCCGCATCAGGATGATCGCTACCGACGGTGTATTTTCCATGGATGGCGATATTGCGGACCTCCAGGCTATCTGCGACCTGGCAGAAAAGTATGATGCCCTGGTCATGGTGGATGATTCGCACGCGACCGGATTCATGGGAGCCCATGGCAGAGGAACCTGGGAACACTGCGGAGTGGCAGGACGTGTAGATATTATCACGACAACCTTCGGCAAGGCGCTGGGAGGAGCATCGGGAGGCGTGATCGCCTCGCGCAGGGAGATCGTCGAATACCTGAGACAGAAGGCACGTCCCTATCTCTTCTCGAATACGCTTGCGCCCTCGATTGTTGGTGGTACGCTGCAGGCACTCGCGCTTCTCAACGAGTCCACAGAGCTGCGAGACAGGCTCGAATCGAACACGATTCGCTTCCGCCGTGCCATGACAGCTGCCGGCTTTGATATCAGACCCGGTGTGCATCCCATATGCCCGGTCATGCTGTATGATGAGAAGCTGGCGCACCTCATGGCAGACCGGCTTCTGGAAGAAGGCATCTATGTGATCGGCTTCTCATTCCCGGTAGTGCCACGCGGCAAGGCACGCATTCGTGTCCAGATTTCGGCAGCGCATACCGAAGAGCAGATCGACAGGGCAGTCGCTGCGTTCACCAAGGTTGGCAGGGAACTGGGCGTGCTCCATTCGTAAGCCGACAAAGCCCACTGCAGCAGGGCTGGCTGCCTGCAGCTAATGAGCGGTGCTCTGCAGGGCCAGCCCGGCTCTTTACCCGAATGCATTATTTTGCTATTTTATGCAATACAGCGCAAACACTTGAGAACTCAACGAGGGGTGAGTACCATGCCTACCTACGAATATGAGTGCCGAACCTGCAGCCACACCTTCGAAGCATTTCAGGCCATCAGTGAGGAGCCAATCAAGGTATGTCCCGAATGTGGCGGTCCTGTGAAAAGGCTCATCGGTGGTGGTACCGGCATCATTTTCAAAGGTTCCGGATTCTACATCACCGATTCCAAAAAGGCATCCTCTGCCACCACTTCGGGTACCAAAACAGCCCGGAGCGAACCAGCCGGCTGCAGCACCTGCGCTGCCTCCGACAGCTGCGCGACAAAAGCGGAAAGCGCCTGAGCGGCATGCGCCATCAAGGCTACAAGGATCGATAGTCTATTCTCGAGTGGATGGCGCGAGCTCCAGCTCCATGCCGAGTTCGCGCCGTACTTCTTCCAGAGAAATGGTCAGCAGCGCAGGATCCGAAATAAGCCTGTTGAACACTGCCGCTGCTTTCGCAAAGTAGAAACCGTCAGCTATCCGCTCATCAATTGACACCCGGAAATCCATGTATCTCTGACGTATGGGGTTGGGGCCATGCCTGACCTCCTTGGCATGCAGCTTGCCGAGAACGATGAACATGCCACAGGTTCCCCATTCATAGAGGTGGTGGAATGGGGCATCAAGTCCCAGTGATCCAAGATTGGCAAAATACGCGGTAGAGTACATCGGATCCATGCGGAGCAGGCTCCAGGGAGCGAGATTCAGCGTATCGAGCAGGCGGTAGACTCCCATCAGCAATGCCTTGCCGCCAGGAATGTGGTGAAAAATGCTCACAAAACGCTCGCCGTCACCTTCTCCATGAGCTCTCGCATTCCGGATACACTCCTGCGTCTTTCTGCAGACAGTATCGAGGTCATCGTGGGGATCGAGGAATACCTTCGCATTGACCTCGGGAGCATCGACCTCGAATTTCTGCTTTACAATGAAGGCAAAGGCGATATGGTTTCTATCATAGAACGCGCGCCGGTGAATGAAGCGGTTCAGCCGCGGCAGCAGCGCGACCGTTCTGAGTGCGGCAGCAAGAATGAGACCGAACAGGGTCAGCTCTTCTGCCAGTTCCGGATGGCTGTTTTTCCTCAACCTGATAAAAGCCAGAGCGTTCTCGAGATTGATCTCCTTGTTGTAGTAGACCGCTGATTCATTCCGGCCTCGCATGAGGTAGGGCATCATTGCGTTGAGCGCATGGAGACCCCGTACTCTGCGGCCATCGCATCGATCGAAGAAAAGCATGCGCGTACTATACCGGTATGAGGTTTTTTGGTAAACAGTTGTTTGCAGCTGCCTGGCATCGGCTGATAGCCAGGCAGCGTCCGGAAAGGCGAAGGGAAACCGGCCGGCTGTGTCAGGCTTCTGTGACGATGACAGCAAGAAATTTCAGAGGAATCTGCTCTCTGTTGATGATGGAGTGCTGGGCACCGCCTCCCGTAATCACGACATCACCGGGGCCAACCTCGGTCATGCTGTCGCCTTCATCCACCAGTCCTCTGCCTTCAAGAATCCAGTAGTATTCTGTCTCTGCTTCATGGCGGTGAGGTCCTATGCCTGCTCCCGGGGGAATCGTGATCTCGGTCACGAGTCGTACATGAGGACAGAGAGCATCTGGCGGTACCGATGCGACCGTGCAGATGCCCGGTCCTCCCCTCATGTGTTCCCTCTGCTCGAATACCCGTTGCTCTGCCTTGAGTATCATGGTCTGGCTCCTCTCCTCGCCTCGCGGATCAATCCCAGGGCGAGTCCTTCCATCGGATCGATAAAGGGTACCTCTACATCAGACTGGGTCAGCACGAGCGGCACTTCGGTACAACCTGCAATGATGCACTGTGCGCCTTGCGCAACGAGGTGTCGTGCGGCCGTGCGCAAGGCTTCCCTGGGACCTTCTCCAGTGTTGCCTGCCTTGATGCCTTCCTTGCCGTAAATGGCTTCCATGACCAGTGATTCGTGCAGGTGCCAGTCGGGCCAGAGAACCTCGAAAGCCGGCAGATGTTGCTCAAACAATGCAGTATGCCGGGTCCCCATGGTCCCCAGAATCCCGATTGTGCGGATGTTGCTGTACTGAGTCTCCAGCGTGCGGGCCAGTTCTTCAAAGGCCGAGAGGAAACGGAGTCGGGTATGTTGCCGCAGCGCTGGAAGAAAGGCGTGGGCGGTCATGCAGGGGATTCCAGCGATATCGGCGCCTGCAGCCATGAGGCGCCTGGCACTGGCGAGCATGGCCGGCAAGGGGTCGGTACCCTTTCCCAGAAGCCACGCAGTCCTGTCGGGGATCGAGGGATCGGACTCCACGATGACATGCAGATGTTCCTGATCTGTGGGGGCATGGTCCAGCTTCACGAGCCTGCTGAAGAACCATGCAGTAGCATCAGGCCCCATGCCTCCCAGAATGCCAATAACTCCTGTAGACATGCTCTAACTATGACTTCGGTTTGCCAATCTGTCAAATATCATCTTGCACATAAGGCAAACATCGTGCATCATGTAAAAAGTTGCGTTGGCAAACGCATAACCAACATGGTCAAGGAGGCTTTGCCATGGCTGCTGAAAAGAGGCGAGGTGCCCTGGATTGGTATTTCAAGACCAATCTGCTGGCACGCATTCTGATCGGTCTCGTGCTGGGCGCGATCGTGGGCATTATTCTGGGGTTCTTCCCCTCTGCGGTGAAACCGTTCGTCGATAATTCAAAATTCTTCGGCGACCTTTTCATCAGGCTGCTCAAGATGATCGTTGTGCCGGTGATCCTGTTCTCTCTGATTTCGGGTGCCGCAAGCATCGCTCCTTCAAGGCTCGGAAAAGTCGGCGTCAAGGTCATGGTCTACTATCTGCTCACCAGCGCGTTCGCTGTGCTGATAGGCCTGATATTCGCGAACATTTTCCAGCCGGGCGCAGGATTCAACGTGGTGGGTGACGCGGCAGTGAAAGGAAAGGAAGCGGCAGCGCCGACCATTCTCCAGATCCTGTTGAACATCGTGCCGACGAACCCCTTCGAGTCCATCATGAAGGGCGATGTGCTGCCGATCATCTTCTTCGCAGTGGTGTTCGGTATCGGAATTTCCTATGTGAAGGATTCGAAGCAGCAGGCGCTCGCAAAGGCAGGAACCACCCTGCTTGATGCCACCAACGCTGCAGCAGAGGCGATGTACAAGGTTGTCAGCGGCATCATGCAGTATGCCCCCATTGGTGTCTTCGTGCTCATTGCCCAGGTATTCGCGCAGCAGGGACCCAAGGCGATCGGCCCCCTCCTCATGGTTACCCTGGCGACGTATCTTGCGCTCATCGTGCACGCGGTCGGCGTATATGGAGGTCTCCTGTCTGTCTTCAGGCTTGGATTCTTCAAATTCCTGAAGGGCGCAAACGAGGCGATGATCACTGCGTTCGTCACCCGCTCATCGAGCGGTACGCTGCCCGTAACCATGCGCTGCAGTGAGGAGAATCTCGGCATCCCCCGCTCGATCAGCTCCTTTACGCTGCCGCTCGGTGCCACCATCAATATGGATGGTACTGCCATCTATCTCGGCGTGTGCGCAATGTTCATCGGCTATGCGACCAATCAGCCGCTGACCATTAACCAGCAGCTCACGGTCATCATCACGGCGACGCTGGCAAGCATCGGCACGGCAGGCGTGCCTGGAGCGGGCGCCATCATGCTGCTCATGGTGCTTGAATCGATCGGTCTCAAGGTGGCTGAAGGTTCCGCAGTTGCTGCAGCGTATGCCATGATTCTCGGTATCGATGCACTGCTCGACATGGGCCGCACCTGCATCAACGTTACTGGCGACATGGCCGGTTCCGCGATTGTGGCCAAGTCCGAAGGCGAGCTTGATATGGCCAAGTGGAAGAAGTAAAAGCTCCATAAGGGCATTCTGACGAGCCTGCGCCCGTCGCATTGATGCAGAAAAGCCGCTGTGCCGCGCCGGCATGGCGGCTTTTTCATATCAGGTTCATGCAAACAGAGAGCCGGGCTTGAGCACGGCTGCATTGAGCGCACCCAATCTGGTACCCTCAAGCACTGCTTCCTGAAGGGATTTCCCACGTTCCAGCATACGGGCAAGGCCTGCTCCAAATGCATCGCCGGAGCCTATGGGATTCAGTGTCCTTGCGTGCACAAAGACTTCCTGTTCGCGCAGCGTGGTGCCGTCCCAATAGAGTGTGGGTCGTGTTCCGCGAGTCACGACAAGCCAGGAACCATAGCTCGTGTAGAAATGGCTGCCTGCTTCTGCAACAAGTGCGCGGGCGCGCGATTCCTCGCTCAGTGAGTCATAGGGTATGCCCAAGGTCTGGGCCAGTTCTTCAAGATTGGGTTTGACGCAGACAGGTTTGTATGCGAGGCATGCAAGAAGATCGTGCCGTTTGAGGTCCAGGTACAGGTGTTTGCCTGCCTGCGCGGCAAGTCGTGCGAGGGTGGCCATTGCAGCGGGAGGGTAGCCCTGCGCTACGGTTCCAGAGAGGAGAACTGTCGTGACCTGAGGCAGAATTTCCCTGTAGCGGTCTAGCAATCGTGCAAAGGTACTATCGTCCACGGGCAGAGACTCCTCTACCAGCTCGGTAGCCTGCTCCATGCTTTCTTCCACCAGTGTGGTACAGAACCTGATGGGCGAGTGAGAGTCTACCCATGCGACTTCGAGATGATCCTCTTTGCACAGGGAGAGAAACCACTCCCTGGTCGGACCGCCAAGATGCGTGAGATGCAGCGCTCTTTCGCCGAGCTGGGTGAGCACTCTGCTGGCACAGATACCCTTGCCTGCCGCATCGATGCGCCAGTGTGAGGTGCGATTGACTTCCCCTCGCCTGATGCGTTCATACACCAGTGTCTTCTGGAGAACAGGATTCAGGCAGACACACAGGAAAACAGGTTCAGATGAGGTGGCCATTATCTGAATCTACACTTTCAAGACCAGAATGCCGAGAGGGCAGCCGGCCCTGCCGCCTCCATGTCTCACACTTCGGCGGTTGGCCGGCTGTCAGGCTGCGAACTTCGCAGAATTCCCTATCTTCAGAGCGCCCGCACGGGAGCGCGCAGCAGGCTTGCGAGATGCTGGAGGAAGCGCGCTGCATAGGCACCATCCACAATGCGGTGATCCGCACTGATGCTGAGTTCTATGAATGGAGCAAAGCAGAGCTCGCCGGAGTGGGCTGCAAGTCTCTCGCTCCCAAGCCCGCTGGGGGAGCGCTCCACAGGTTTCCTGACAATGGCACCGACTGCAAGAATGCCGCACTGGGGTGGATTCACGATCGCTCTGAATCTCGTGATGCCGAACATGCCGAGGTTGGAAATCGTAAAGGTACCGCCCTGCATTGCGTCCGGTGACAGCGTTCTGTTTCTGGCACCTTCAGCAAGTGATGCAAGTTCAACTGCAAGTTCCGTCAGCCGCTTCTGCTCGCATGCGCGGAGCACCGGCACCATCAGTCCATCCGGGCTGTCGACCGCGATGGCAAGGTCGGCATGAGGATGCACCAGTACCTTGCCATCGCCCAGCCAGGTACTGTTCAGCATGGGGAAGGCCATGAGTGCCTGCGCAGTCAGCTTCGCAATGAGGGCTGTCATGGAAACCTTGGGGCCATCACCTCTGAAAGCCTCCAGCGCGTCGAGCAGGCCCTGCGCTTCAACCTCGATGGCAAGCGTGAACTGGGGAATATCATGCCAGCTTTGAGCCAGGCGCTCGGCGGCAACCTGTCGTGGCCTGCTCAGGTTGATGATGGTGCCTTCGCCAGATGCAGGAGCCTCCGGCCTGGCTGCCTCCGAAGCAAGACGGCGCGCCGTAGCGGATACTGCAGTCGCAGCGGTCACAGCCTCAGGCGAAGCCTGTTGCGCGGCGACAAGCACGTCAGCTGCAACAATTGCGCCCAATGGCCCGCTTCCCTTGAGATCGCTGAGTGGTACTCCCGACTGCTCTGCCAGGCTGCGCGCATAGGGACTGGCCAGGATGAAGCCCGCCTCTTGGGAGTGGGCTGGATGCGCGGCGGCTGGTCTCGGTAGCGGGGCAGCAGCGGATTGTGGTTGAGGAGCCTTCTTCGGTTGCTCGGGGGCAGACGGTGGCACAGCCCCCTTCTCAGGCTGGCTTGTGGCAGCAGAAGCTCCAGACACCGGTGCCATTGCTCCCTTGCTGTCAGCCGTTTCCATGAGGGCGACTACGGTACCGACCGGTACTGTCTGCATCGGTCCTACCAGAATGCGGGCCAGTACGCCTGACTGGGCTGCCTCATACGGAATGACCGCCTTGTCGTTTTCCACATAGAACAGCACATCACCTTTTGCCACAGTATCGCCAGGCTTCTTCGCCCATTCGGTGATGGTGCCTTCGGTCATGGTCAGGCCGAGCTGAGGCATCAGAATTTCAAGTGCCATGGTTCAGACCTCCCGGTGCAGGACCCTGTAGACAGCTCGCCTGACATCATCCTTCTGCGGTGCCACGAATTTCTCAAGCACAGGGCTGAAGGGAATCGGTACATTCTTTGCGCCAACCCGGAGCACTGGTGCATCAAGCCACCAGAAGGCCTGTTCCTGGATCGTTGCCGCGATTTCGGCACCCAGCCCTCCTGTGACTACCGCCTCATGTGCGACCACACAACGGTGCGTCTTTTTGACGGATTCTAGTACGGTGGCTCGGTCAAAGGGCTTGAGGGTCAGCAGGTCGATGATTTCGACATCAATACCCTCGGATGCCAGTTCTGTAGCTACTTCCTCGCATTTCTGCACCATCAGCGAATAGGTGACGATGGTGACATCGCGGCCAGGCCGGCGAATTTCCGCCTTGCCGATCGGTGTCAGGTATTCTTCCTCGGGAACAGGGCCTTTCTGTGGGTACAGCACCTTGTGTTCGAAGTAGATTACAGGGTCGTTCAGACGGATTGCCGACTTCAGAAGCCCCTTTGCGGTCGCGGGACTCGAGGGGGCTACGATGATGAGGCCCGGAATGTTCTGCAGCCAGCCTTCCACACTCTGCGAGTGCTGTGCCGCTGCCTGGTTGATGATGCCGTCAGGTGCGCGTATGACGAGGGGAATATTCGCCTGGCCACCGAACATGTAGCGGTTTTTGGCAATCTGATTAGCCAGCTCATCAAAGGCTACGCCGATGAAGTCCGCAAAATGCATATCTGCCACCGGTCTGGTGCCGGTGAGTGCCGCTCCCAGAGCAGCTCCCACGATGGCTGTCTCCGAAATCGGAACATCCCGTATGCGGTCACCGAATTCCTCAGGCAGGCCTTTGAACTGGCCGAAAATGCCTCCCTGCCGTACGATATCCTCGCCATAGACAAATACCGTGGGATCACGGCGCATCTCTTCGCGCATGGCCTCGAGGGTTGCTTCTGAAAAGGTAATCGTTCTCATGCGATGACCTCCGGGAATTCCTTCGGCGAGAAGGAGAAAAGGTCTTCGAGCGCTTCTTCCGGCTCAGGATAGGGGCTCGACTCGGCAAATGCGACAGCAGCAAGTATCTCTTCTTCGGCCTCGGCGTACAGCTTCGCAAGGCCGGCATCATTGAGCGTTCCTTCTTCCATCAGCACTTTGCTGAAGAGCTTGATGGGGTCCCTTTCGTTGACCATTTTCTGGACTTCTTCGCGTGTGCGGTACTTTTCGGGATCGCCCACATAGTGGCCTTTGACGCGGTAGGTGAGGCACTCGAGCAGCGCAGGACCTTTGCCTTCTCTTGCCCTGCCGATGAGATAGCTGGCAGCATCGTAGACCTGGCGCACGTCATTGCCATCTACTGTATATCCCTCGATGCCGTAACCCTTGGCGCGGTCAGCGACGTGCTGAGCCGAGAGTCCATAGCTCACCGGTGTGGTGGAAGCGTACTGGTTGTTTTCGTTGACAAAGAGCACTGGCAGCTTCCAGATGGCAGCAAGATTGAGCGCTTCGTGGAAGGTGCCGCGATTCGATGCTCCATCTCCGAAGAAACAGACCGCTACCTGATTCGTGCGGCGAATCTGCGCAGAGAGAGCTGCTCCTACTGCAATATTGAAACCACCGCCTACCACGCCGTTCGCTCCCAGCATGCCCACCGAAAAGTCGGCTATGTGCATCGAGCCGCCCTTGCCCTTGCAGTAGCCGGTCTTTCGGCCGAACAATTCGGCCATCATGCGTGCGGTCTGGGCTCCTTTGGCAATCGCATGACCATGGCCACGGTGTGTAGAAGTGATCCAGTCCTCTTTGCCGAGATTTGCCATGACGCCGGTCGCAATGGCTTCCTCGCCGATGTAGAGATGTACGAAGCCGGGAATTTTCTTGTTGAGGAACAGCTCCTCTACCTTTGTTTCAAATGTTCTGATGCGGATCATGGTCCTGAGGAGTTCCATCTTTCGTTCGGATGGAAGCGCAATGTAACGCTCAGGAAATACCGCTTGTGTGCTTTCCATGTACATTCCTCCCAAATGTTGCCTGTACTGAAATCTCCCAACCTCTCATGGAGTGTAGAGCCTGGACATGACCGGCAGCAGGAGGGAGAGGTCGGGAATGAGTACGACTACTGCCAATGCAAGCACCGCTACCAGCACCATGGGCAGGACGAACCTGACCATCTCGTCGTTGATGTTGCTTTTGATCAGATTGGCCGTGACATAGAGATTGACAGCTACTGGCGGTGTGATCTGCCCTATTGCGAGAGCGATGACAAGACAGACGCCGAAATACAGCGGATCGATGCCAAGCGCAGTCAGTGCCGGCATAATGATGGGCATGAAAACATAGGTGATGGAAATTGCGTCGAGGAACATGCCAGCAATGAGCATGACGATCATGGTGAGCAGCATGAACACCAGTTTGCTGGTGGTCAGACTCGACACAAGGTTGGCAGCAGCATCGATGACTCCCAGCGTAGAGGCGGCCCATGAGAATATGCCTGCCATCGATACCACGAACATGACCACTGCACTGCCGACGACCGTTTCTACCAGAGTCTTGTAGATCACATCGAAGGTAATCGTCTTGTACACGAAAATACCCACGAACAGGGCATAGAAGACGCCCATTATGGCCGATTCGGTAGGTGTGGCAATGCCTGCATAGATGGAGCCAAGGATGATGACCGGCGCGAGCAGGGCCCAGAATGATTCAAGAAATGCCTTGAAAATCTCCTTTGGCGTGCCGCTCTCGGCAGAACCACGGAAGTCGTATTTCCTCGAGATGATGTACACCATCAGAATCAGGAAGATGCCTACCAGAATGCCTGGTATGATGCCGCCGAGAAAGAGCGCGCCAACCGAGACATTGGTCAGATTGCCATAGACGATAAAGGCTATTGATGGCGGAATGATGATCGACAGACCTGCTCCCGCCGCGATGGTTGCTGCAGCAAAGTACTTGTTGTAGCCCTGCTTGATCATGGGGGTGATGAACACCAGCCCGAGCGCTGCTGCAGTAGCCGGACCTGAGCCGGACACCGCTCCCCAGAAGATGCAGGTAATGACGCCTGCAATGGCAAGTCCCCCGCGCCTGCGGCCCGTGATCAGCATGATGAAGCGTGAAATGCCATCGACAATGCGTGCCTTCTCCATCAGGGTGCCCGCAAGGATGAAGAACGGAATGGCGATAAGGGGGAATTTTGCGATATTGGCTTCAAAATTGCGGGAGATCATCGGGATGCCGAGATCGAAGGTGACAATCGCGCCGATGCCGGCGGTTCCCAATGCTATGCCGATCGGTACACCAATGACTATCAGGACTATAAAGACTCCGAAAACCAGAAGAGGTGCCATCACACTGCCTCCCCGGAATCGGATTCCGGCTTGCCATCGAGCTTTTTCAGCTCACTGATCGTGCTGGCAATCAGTTCCCTGATGACTACAAGTGAGAAGAGGGGAGTGCCCAGACTGTAGATCCATGTCGGTATGCCCAGGGCCTCCGATGTGGTGTGGTAGAACGTGATGTTGCGATAGATCTCACGGACCGAATTGTAGATGATAAAACAGAAGATAATGATGCCCAGGATTGCCGAGCTCACCAGAACTACGCGCTTGGCATGCGGACCGAATTTGTCAAAGAGATTGGACATCTTGAGGTTTGATCCTCTGCGGAATGCAATCGAGATGCCGAGCAGCGTGATCCAGACAAAGAGACTTACGGTGATTTCTTCCGTGAATGCGAAACTCTGCTTGAAAAAATACCGGTTAATGACATTGATGAATGCGATGACCGCCATGATACCAAGAAACAGCGCACCCAGCAGTTCATCCAGATGGAATCTGCGTTGCTTCATGAAAGCAGGCCTCCTTACGACATGGCCGGCAGAAGCCGGCCACAGGTTGTGGGATGAGCGATCTCACATTGAAACGCCGGCCAGCGGAGGTGGCCGGCCTTTCAGGGCTGTGCCTATTTCATATCCTCAATAGCCAGTTCATAGAGGTCCTTGCCGATCAGCGGAATCCACTTCGTATAGACTGTCTTGGTCTTGTCCTGGAATGCCTTGCGCTGCTCAGGGGTGAGATTGGTGATCACCATGCCTTTGGCAATGGCCGGACCGAATGGTTCGGGCGGCAGCTGGGTGACCTTGAATTTATTCTTCAGCACGTTGAGTGAGATATCGCCATCCAGCCAGGCGCGCGCGAGAGCCTTCTCATATTCGGCAGCTTCGAGTGCCGCCTCCTGGATCGCTGCCTTGATGTCATCGGGGAACTGGTTCCAGAGCCGCATGTTGCATCCGAAGATGAGCGGGTCAATCGCGTAGTTCCAGTTGGTCATGTATTTGTGATATTCCCAGATTTTGACCACGGTGAGCACTGATTTGGGGTTTTCCTGACCATCGACGACACCCTGTTGGAAGGCAGTGACGGCGTCTGCCCAGTTCATGTTGACGGAGTCGGCACCAAGCGCCTTGAAAATGTCGATGAAAATGGGGGAGCCAACCACACGGATCTTGAGTCCGGCTACATCCTCGGGGCGTTTGACTTCGCGCTTGGAATTGGTGAGCTGTCGGAATCCATTCTCGCCCCAGGCGAGGAACTTGACGCCGCCACGTTCGACATCGGCGATAATGCGCTGGCCGGCCTTTCCTCTCTCGATCTTGTCGACATTCTCATAGGTATTGATGAAGAAGGGCAGGCTGAACAGGTTGAGTGAACGGATGACCGATGATGCGTTAATGGTGGAGTCTACTACGAAATCAATGGCGCCATCGGCAACTGCCTGGTACCAGTTGGTCTGCTTGCCGGCGAGCAGCGAGGATCCGAAGTAGGGTTTGATGTTGATCTGACCCTTGGTCTTTTCGGCAACCAGATCTGCAAATTTCTGAGCTCCAATGCCCCAGTCGTAGGCTGGGCCCACGTTGACCTGCATGGTGTATTCTTTCTTGGGTGTGAACGCTGCCAGCGGCAGGACCGCTGCCAGCAAGGCTGCTGACACGAGTGCAAATTTGGCGAATCTCATACGTTTATCCTCCTGCAATGTATCTTCGGACAGATGCAGTCACCAGTCAATGCTTCTGCATGGGAATTGCCATGAATATTTGCCATACAGGGGGTTTGCGCAAACAAATGCATATTTTTGCAATACTACTTGCATAAAGTCTCGCATATTTGATAAAGTATAAATATGCTATCTGTGATGAATGTTCATGCGGTCATTCTCTTCCACAAGGCGGCCCGCCTCCGTAGAAGCCGACGATAGTCCTTGCCTGTTGCGGCAGGCGTCTCAGTGGCCCTGTACGGGCCAGAAATTCCAAACCATGCAAGGAGCACATATATGAAGAAGATTGTATTGGCATATTCCGGTGGCCTCGATACCACCGTCATCGTACCCTGGCTCAAGGAACACTATGACTGCGAAGTCATCGCGGTGTGTGGCGATGTAGGTCAGGAAGCCGATTTCGAGGCAATAGGCAAGAGAGCGCTCGCTTCTGGCGCATCCAAGTTCATCAGGCTCGACCAGAAAGAAGAATTCGTAAAGACCTACCTGTGGGCGCTGGTCAAGGCCGGTACACCCTACGAGAAGAAATACCTGCTCGGTACCAGTGCTGCCAGGCCACTTCTCGCAAAAGGCCTCGCAGAAGTGGCACTGGCAGAGGGAGCCGATGCAGTTGCACACGGTTGTACTGGCAAGGGCAATGATCAGGTTCGCTTCGAGCTCGGCGTCAAGGCATTTGCACCGGAGATGGAAGTCATCGCCCCCTGGAGAATCTGGGATATCCAGAGCAGGGAAGAGGAGATTGCCTATCTTGAGGATCATGGCATCCCCGTTCCTATGAAAAAGGAAGATTCCTACAGTCGCGATGATAATCTCTGGCATATCAGCCATGAAGGCCTTGATCTCGAGGACCCCGCCAATGAGCCGCACTTTGATGGCATGCTCAAGATGTGCGTACCGCCCGAAAAGGCTCCCGACAAGGCAGAGTACGTGACCATCGGGTTCGAGAAAGGCGTGCCGGTTTCGGTGAATGGCCAGAAACTCGATCCTGTCTCCATTGTGCATACCCTGAACAAAATAGGCGGCAAGCACGGCATCGGCATTGTCGATATGGTTGAGAACCGCGTGGTAGGCATGAAATCGCGGGGTGTGTATGAGACTCCGGGCGGCACCATCATCATGGAAGCTCACGACAGGCTCGAGATGCTCTGTCTGGACAAGAAGACGCTGTCCTTCAAGATGACAGTGGCCCAGCGCTTTGCAGAGATCCTGTATGAAGGCGAATGGTTCAGCCCGCTGTGCAAGGCGCTCTGTGCCTTTGTCGACAGCACGCAGGAAGTGGTAACCGGTCAGGTCACCCTCAAGCTCTATAAGGGCAATATCATCTTTGCAGGCGCCACTTCTCCGTACTCACTCTATGATGCGAGCCTGGCCAGCTTTACCACCGGTCCCCTGTTCTCGCACAAGGATTCGACCGGCTTCATCAATCTCTTCGGTCTGCCGACCAAGGTGAGGGCGCGGCTCAATGAGCGCATCAAAAAGCATGGCGTGGCAGCCGGCCCCGATGTGGTCAAGCCGGGGAGCTCCGGCTATACTGCTCCTGCAGGAGACTGAGCGCTGATGGCGACATTGTGGCAGGTAGGCGGCGGCCCGGGGCTCGACCCCGCGGTCGACCGCTTTCTCTCAAGTATTGCGGTGGATTCGCGCCTTGTGCTGGAGGATATCGTCTGTTCCCAAGCGCATGCAATCATGCTGGGAGAGCAGGGGATACTCCCCGCCCAGGACGCGGCTGCGTTAGTGGACGAGCTGTCCAGAATTCGGCGGGAGATTGAGGAGGGGACGCTCACGGTCGATCAGCAGGCAGAGGATGTCCACAGTTTTCTCGAAGCTGAGCTCACCAGGCGGCTTGGCGATATCGGCAAGAGCATTCATGCAGGTCGTAGCCGAAACGACCAGGTGGCTGCTGCCTTCCGTCTGCATGTGAGAAACTCCTGCGTATCGACACGGCGCAAGGTGCTCGAATCGCTCCGTGCATGCCTTACGCTTGCTGAGGCACATACAGGCACCCTCATGCCAGGCTATACGCACCTGCAGCGGGCCCAGCCAGTGACGCTGGCGCATCACGTACTCGCCTGGTGCGTAGCGCTCGAGCGCGATGCCGGCCGGCTGGCTGATGCAGCACGGCGTGCCGATGAAAGCCCCCTGGGTTCCGGTGCGCTGGCCGGAAGCGGTCTGCCGATCGATCGCGAACGGACTGCCTCACTCATCGGCTTTGCAAAACCCTCCGCCAACACCATGGACGCAGTGGCGGATCGCGACTGGGTTATCGAATATGCTTCTGCTGCGGCAACGCTGATGATGCACCTTTCACGTGCCTGCGAGGATATTGTGCTCTGGTCGAGCTCGGAGTACGGTTTTGTCCGCATCGGGCCGAAGGCAAGTACCGGCTCGAGCATCATGCCCCAGAAGCGCAACCCTGACCCTGCGGAGCTCATCCGCGGCAAGGCAGGACGCGTGTTCGGAGGGCTGCAGGCACTGTTGGTCATGGAGAAAGGTCTCCCCTATGCGTATAATCGCGACCTGCAGGAAGACAAGGAGCTCTTCTTCGACATCGAGACCGCCGTCAATGGGGCGCTCGAAACTTTCAGCGTGCTGGTCACGAGCCTGGAGCCCGATGTCGGCAGGATGCGTGCAGCACTGCGGGGAGGCTTCCCTGAAGCGACCGATGTTGCAGAACTTCTAGTCAAGCATGGCATTCCGTTCAGAACCTCGTACCAGGCGGCAAAGCTGCTCGTGCAGCGATGTGTTGAGGCGAACAAATCGCTGAGCGAGATAGTGGAGGAAGACCTTGCTGTCCATGAAGCCTTTGCAGCAACCGGTCTTTCTGCAGCAGAGGTGGCAGCATACCTCGACCTGGAAGCATGTGTGCAGCGTCGCATGCAGGTAGGAGGTCCTGCTCCCTTGCGCACACGTGAGCAGATCGAACGGCTCTCAGCCTGGATAGCAGAGGAACTGGCACAGGCCAGCCTCTAAGATCCTATCGAACCGGATCACCACACCGAAGGAGTCGCCCCGCACGCCGAACCGGAGATTTCGGCGTCATTCTCTATCGATTTGGTTCCGGCAGATTCGATACCAGCCTGGCAGTGCACGTCACTCAGTCTGTAAGGCTTGCTGTCCTGATGACAGTGGGATATAGTGGGCTACTGGTGCCGTACCATTCAACCGATTGACCGGCACCGGTGGAACAATAGTGAAACAAGGTTATCAGCGCACCATTCTGCAGTATCTTGCCCGCTACAGACTTCTCGCCATACCTGGCATGGTGGTCATGCTGCTCATTACTGCGGGGCAGCTTGCAGGCCCCTATATTCTCAAACTCATCATTGACAATGCAGTACCCAGGGGAGATCTGGGGCTTCTCCTGCAGTATGCGCTCGCATTTCTGGGTATAGTGACGCTGACTGGTGTCCTGAGCTACTTCGGCCAGCTGCTGCTCGCCAGGCTGGGACTGTCCATAGTCACGCTTATCAAGGAAGATCTCTTCAACCATCTGCTCAAACTTCCAGTGTCCTATTTTGATCAGCATCCGGTTGGCGAGCTCATGGCCCGCACCGAGAATGACACCGAACGTGTAAGGGAGCTTTTTTCCACCCTCGGCGTGTCGCTTCTGGTGAACTTTCTCACCATGCTCGGCATCTTTGTCGTCACATTCACCATCGTTCCCATGCTTGCCCTCGTGATGCTAGGTGTGGCGGTGGTGCTGTTTGTTCTGCTCAGTGTGTTCTTTGCGAAGATATTTCCTCTGTATGATCAGTCACGCTCCCTCTATGCCATGGTGAATGCGCGAGTCACCGAATTCATCCAGGGGGTCGAGGTGCTCAAGGCTTTTGGCAGACGCAGGTGGGCAGAAGAGAGACTCGACGAGACCGGCAAACGGAAGATGCGCAACGATGTGCGTATTTCTCTCTTGGAATACTCGGCCATGTCTGCACTCAATGCGCTCGTCGGACCGCTGTTCATTGTGGCTCTGCTGCTGCTGTATGCTCCCGAAGTAATCGGAGGAGCCATGACGCTGGGTACGCTCCTTCTCTTCGTGGAGTATGGAGCACGACTGCTCCGACCGATTGCAGAAATTGCCGAGAGCCTCCGCAGCCTTCAGCAGGCTCGCACTTCATTGCGCCGTATCTGTTCGATCATGGCTCTTCCCGAGGAGTCACATCGGGGAGAGGGTAACAGGCCCGATTTTCAGAATGATCTTGTCTTTGATCATGTATGGTTTGCCTATAGAGACGAGGATTGGATACTCAAGGATCTGTCTTTTTCCATTCCCAAGGGCAGCTTCACTGCCATCGTGGGACCGAGCGGATCAGGCAAGTCCACCATCATCAGTCTGCTCTGTGCCTTTGCCCACCCTCAGCGCGGCGAGATTCTGGTAGACGGCAGGCCGCTGCGTGATGCCGATGTGTTGGCCTGGCGCAGGAAAATCGGGCTGGTGCTGCAGGAACCCTATCTCTTCCCCGGAGAGCTGCTCGAGAACATCAGGCTCTACAATCGGGATATTCCGGAACAGAAGGTGCAGAAGGCCCTCGAACGGGTGCATGCCAGCCATATAGTCGCCAGCCTGCCCGATGGCATGGCAGCAAATCTGTGGGAGCGGGGAGGCAATCTTTCTGCGGGTGAGCGTCAGCTCATGTCATTCGCCCGAGCGCTGGCAGCGGATCCGGAACTCATCATCCTCGATGAGGCCACGAGCAACGTAGACATGCATACGGAAGCAAGAATCAAGGAGAGCATTGGAGTCTTGCGCCAGGGGCGTACCATGGTGGTGGTCGCACATCGACTCTCGTCAATACTTGAGGCCGACAGAATTCTGTTTCTGCGGGAAGGCAGGCTGATTGCCGAAGGGACGCATGCAGAACTGTACGCTGCTCTCCCCGAGTACAGGACACTTGTCGATCAGCAGTTTCCATCGAGCCGATCAAGACAGGGCAAACATGCTGAAGACGAGCTGGAGGGGGATCCTCAAGGCATCCCTGTACCGGTTGGCAAAGGAAGCGGCAGTACGGGGAGTGACGCATGAAATACCCCCATCTTGCCTGGATACGATCGGTATGGCGTGAAAAGCAGGGGTTGATATGGCTGCTCCTCCTGCTCACCCTGCTCTCAAGCGCAGTCGCTGTCGCGTTCCCGCTTGTGACAAAGTATCTCTTTGATGTACTGGAGACAAAGGTAGTCGATGCAGCCGGAGCGGATGCAGCCATGGCCCAGGTGAAACGCATTGCGCTCATGTTTGTGGCGATAGGCCTCGCAGGCTTTGTGGCGGGTACCTTCCCGGGCATACGAGGGTCTCTCAATTCCGTGTTTGACTACCTGGTACGCACACGATACTTCAAAATCGTGCTCCGCAAGCGGGCGGACTTCTTTGCCACGTTCAGATCCGGTGACATCATCGCAAGGCTCACTTCGGATATTGCTGATGTACCGAAACTTTCCTGGTTCCTCTGCTCAGGCATCTTCAGAGCGGTCGAGTCGGCCAGCAAGGTGACCTTCTGCGTGGCAGCCATGTTCAGCCTTGACTGGAGGCTCGCGCTTGCCTCCCTGGTTTCTCTGCCATTCATGCTGCTTGTATTCGTGCGTACACAGAACCTGATCTACGACAGGGTCGCTCGCAATGAGAAGGCTATTTCCGGCATCAATGACCAGCTCGAGATGAGCTTTTCGGGAGCGCGGGTGATCAAGGCGTTTGCTGCGGAAACGCAGTATGCAGGGTTTTTCAGGGATGCGCTCGCCAGGCGTTTCAAAACGGAAATGGATGTCATCAGGCTCGATACCGTGATGCATCTGATTTACCAGTATATTGACTATGTTGCACAGATCGCCCTTGTCTTTGCCGGAGGCATTCTGGTAACCAGGCGAGAAATCAGCATAGGAACTTTCTATGCTTTCTACAATTATCTCAATATGCTGATCTACCCCATCCTCGATATTCCCACGCTGTTCACGAGCGGCAAGCGATCCTTCGTCAATATTGACCGCCTTGAAGAAATGAGAAATTTCGGGGAACGCAAGGGGGAAGGGGACAGCAGCCCAGGTAGACCGCAGTCTGGGGACCAGGCTCCTTTCCTGAAAGCAGACAATGGGCGAATGCCTGGCGCGGCTGGCGTCCAGACCTCCTGGACAGGAGCCAGAGAGCAGAAGCGGCCTGCTTTCCGCTCCCTTGTGTTCGAGCATGTGTGGTTCACCTATCCCGGCCGCGGCAATCCTGCCCTTCAGAATATCAGCTTCAGTATCTCCGCAGGTGAGAAGATTCTGGTCATAGGTCCCATAGGCTGTGGCAAGACAACCATGGTGAAACTGGCGCTCGGCATTCTCGAGCCCAGCAGCGGCCGCATACTGCTCGATGGCGCTCCGCTTGATCCTGAAGATGAGACATGGCGCAGCATGGTAGGCTATGTCCCGCAGGATCCCTTGCTCTTTTCTGGCACGATACGGGACAACATTCTTTTTGGGGATCGTTCCGAAACCCTTTCGGACAGGGATCTCATGCGCATTGTTGAGGCATCACGCCTGACTGCAGATATCGGACAGTTCCCGGATGGTCTTGAGACGACACTGGGTCAGCGTGGCTCACGGGTGTCGGGAGGACAGCGCCAGCGCATCGCCATTGCGCGTGCTCTGGCAGGCTTCCCCTCTCTGCTGCTGTTCGATGACATGACTGCCGCGCTGGACAGCACCAATGAGGAGCTCCTGTGGCAATCGCTTTCGTCCATGCCCGAGTTCGCCAAGGCTGCGGTACTGGCTGTGTCGCATCGCCTGTCCAGCATCCAGTATGTCGACAAGGTCCTGTACCTTGAGGGCGGATGTCTCTGTGCCTTCGGAAAGCATGAAGAGCTCCTCGCCACCTGTGAAGGATACCGCACCTTTGTGGCTCGGCATCTTCAGGCCGGCACAGATACCGGATCAATTCCGGAAGCACAGACTTGACCACACCCATCGGCCTCTCTACAATTGATCCGCCATGAAACGAAGCATCCTTTCTGCGCTTATTCTTGTAACAGCCCTTGTATGTGCTGCTCCATCTGGCGCACAGTCCAGAATCGTAGTGGGCGGTCGCGGTGTGCCCATGCTTGCAGATGCACTGTACCTCTTCCCCGGCGTGGGGCCCTCGATAGTTGCCTTTGCCAGCGCTGATCAGGGGTTGGGAATTTTCATGTCTGCGATCGATCCCACTTTCAGTGCCAAGGCCCGCTTCGACAAGAGTGCCGGACCCGAAGTCTATGCTTCCTTCAAACCCGACGTCATCATCCTCAAGGAAATGATGCGTTCCCAGCTCAAGCCCAGTCTCGATGCACTCGGGCTCAGGCAGGTCTATCTCAACCTGGAAACGCCGGAAGATTACTATAAAGATCTGGCAACGCTTGGAAATCTCTTCGGCCAGGAAGCCCGGGCGCGTGAAGTCATAGCCTGGTTCCAGACCAGAGAGCAGAACATTACACGTCGAGCCTCCTCGATTCCGCAAGGTCAGAAACCTCGCGTGCTGGTACTGCAGCACGGAACGGGAGGAGAAGGAATCTGGCAGGTGCCACCCGCATCCTGGATTCAGACGCTCATGGTGGAAAGGGCGGGAGGAGTGCCGGTATGGAAACAGGCCAATCCCGGCAATGGATGGGCTACCGTGGGACCGGAACAGATTGCCGCCTGGAATCCCGATATTGTGCTGATCATCCGCTATGGTGGTGATTCGCGGGAATCGGCACGAGGCTTTGCAAAGGATCCTCGGCTGGCAGGTCTTGCAGCGGTGCGGAATGGGAAGGTATTTGGCTTCCCTCAGGATTTCTACAGCTGGGACCAGCCCGATACCCGCTGGATTCTGGGTTTCACCTGGCTCGCAAGAACGATTCAGCCAACCTTGTTCGGCGATATTGATCTGGCAGGTTTCACGAGGGAATTCTATTCCTTCCTGTATGGCTTTGATGCAGCAACCTTCGATCGCATCATCCGGCCCAAACTCGCCGGCGATCTGGGCGTGCCATTCTGAGCAGGCAGAGCAGTGGAATCTACGGTGGTGAAGGCCTCTCGACAGGGTATCCGCTCCTGGGCAATTGCAGTGGCACTATTGCTTGCCGCAGTGCTCTGTCTGTTTACCGGCAGATATCCTGCTGCAGGTGTGCTGGATCCGCGCATCCTGGCGCAAGATACGCTGGCACGGCAGGTGGTGCTGAACATGCGCCTGCCCCGTGTGCTGGGAGCCATGCTGCTGGGAGCCATGCTGGGAAGCGCAGGAGCAGCCCTGCAGACCATCTTCGGCAATCCTCTGGTCGATGCGGGTTTTCTCGGAGTTTCGCCAGGCGCGGCTTTTGGCGCTGCACTTGCACTCGTGCTCGGCTTCCAGTCATTCAGCCTGGTCGCACTCAGTGCCTTTCTTGCTGCGCTTGCAGGATTGGGCCTTACCCTGTGGCTGTCGGAGCGCTTCCGATATGGTGGCCAGATTTTGAGGCTTGTCCTGGCCGGCATGGCCGTTTCCGCATTCTTTTCTTCCCTGCTTTCGATGATCAAGTATGTAGCTGATCCTCTCAGGCAGCTACCGGACATTGTATTCTGGACCATGGGTTCGCTGGTGCCGATGAACTGGGCAAGACTTGGTGCAGTCGGTCCGCCTGTGCTCGTGTCCCTCGGAGTACTCTTCGTGATGCGCTGGCGCGTGAATCTGCTCTCTCTGGACGATACGGTATCCCACTCGCTGGGCGTACGCGCACCTCTCGAACGCAGGCTCGTGAGCGTGGCGGCTGCAGCCGGTGTAGGCGCAATTACAGCGGTGAGTGGCATTGTAGCGTGGGTGGGGCTGGTGGTACCTCAGATCGTAAGGGCACTCGATGGCCCCGATGGCAGGCATGTGATGCCACACTCGATGCTGCTGGGAGCGCTTTTTCTACTTATCTGCGATACGCTTGCGCGCACGCTGCTTGCCGGCGAGATACCGCTTGGTGCGTTGACCTCACTGGTAGGTGCGGCCAGTTTTGCCGTGCTGCTGACCCTCCGCAAGGTGGAGCTTGCGCGATGAATACCTCTGCCGTGACAACCGGGGCAGGAGTGCCAGCACTGACCTGCAATGGAATCGAGTTTGCTTGGCCTGCCCGAGGTAAGGTGCTGGAAGGAGTACATCTGGATCTCCGGTATGGTGAGTCTCTGGCGCTACTGGGACCCAATGGTGCAGGAAAGACGACACTGCTCTCTCTGGTGAGCGGCAGGCTGCACCCACTTGCAGGGGAAATCCTGGTGGATGGCGTGCCGCTCCGGCAAATGGGTCCACTCGCGCGAGCACGAAAGATCGCTCTCCTGCCACAGCTCGAGAAATTGCCCTTTAATTACAATGTGCTGGATTTTGTGCTCATGGGTCGTACACCCCACATGGGAGCTTTCAGCTTGCCCTCGCATGATGATGAGCTGGCAGCCCGTGCTGCAATGGAAGAATTGGGGGTCGCTGGTCTGGCAGATCGCCACATCGGTGAGCTTTCGGGAGGTGAATTCCAGCTCGTGAGGATAGCACGCTGTCTCGCCCAGGGTGCAGATATCCTGGTGATGGATGAACCTGTATCGATGCTCGATCCCGCTCATGCGCGGCAGGTAGCCGATGCCATACTCACGCTCCGTGATTCGGGGAAGGCTATTCTCTATTCGATTCATGATCTGGCACTGCCTCTCTTTCTGGGAAGCAAGGCGATGCTCCTGCGTGAAGGCAAGGTAGTCTGGCACGGCCCTTCCAGGGGACTTGCAGAACCGACGATGCTCGAACAGTGCTATGGCACGCCATTCGGCATGGCATCATTGCCGACAGCATTCTGCAGGTCTTGCATCGATCCCTCTCTCGGTTGATACTGCAGCCATGGCGCATCATGTTCCTGAAAAGACCAATGCCGTGCGCATGCTCGAGTCGATGGGAGTCGCTTTCGAGCTGCGCACATACGAGGTTGACGATGATCTTTCGGCTGCTCATGTTGCGGCTGAGCTTGGGTTCGATCCGGCGAGGGTATTCAAGACCATCGTGCTGACTGGTCCCCGGGTGGGCCATTTCGTTGCAATCATTCCCGGTTCCTGCGAGATAGATCTGAAAAAGGCTGCAAGAGCAGCAGGAGACAAGACCTGCGACCTTCTGCCGCTGCGCGAGCTTGAACCCTTGACTGGCTATGTGAGGGGTGGGTGTTCTCCCATCGGCATGAAAAAGAAACTGCCTACCTTGCTTGATGAATCTGCCTTCCTGTTTGAAAGCATTTCGGTGAGCGCGGGCAGGAGGGGCCTGCAGATGATCCTGGCTCCTGATGATCTCGTGAGGGCATCAGATGCAGTGGTTGCCGATCTGACTCGATAACAGCGGTTCATGCACTTGCGTAGAGAGCAAAACCATTCTTGCCATTGCTCTTTCTTTCGTACATCGCTTTGTCTGCCTTGGTCAGGAGCTCGTCCAGCGTGGTGCCGTCATCGGGATACAGCGCACCACCGGCAGTACCGCTGATACTGATCGAGTTGCCATCGATGGAGAATGGTTCCTCGAATATCCTCAAAATGCGCTCTATGCCTCGTTCGGCATCCTGACGTTCATGGATGCTGGCAAAGAGAATGGCGATCTCATCACCGCCAAATCGTGCGACCGTGTAATCGTGCACGTTGAAACGGACCAGTGTGTCTTCCTGTCTGGTGATCCTCATCAGCCGCTTTGAGAGTTGCACAAGGAGCTTGTCACCCACCGAGTGTCCATACCGGTCATTGATCTGCTTGAAATTATCAAGATCCAGGATGAAGAGCGCCATTTTGTGCATGTAGCGGTCGGCGTGTCCCTGTGCAGTAATGAATCGCTCATAGAGGAGGCGTCTGTTCGGCAAGGTCGTCAAGGCATCATGGGTAGCCATTTCCTTGAGTTTCTTCTTCATCTGGCTCAGTTCATTGATCTCTTCGATGCTCGCCACCATGGAAGCATTCGCCGAGTGGTGCAGGGGCATGGCGGAAAAAAGGATATTGAGGAAGTTGCCGTCAGCGAATCTGCACTCAAGCTCTCTTGAGGTTACCATGTTGCCGTTCGAAATCCGTTCCAGAATTTCGGCAGGGATGTTCGTATCGGTCCAGATAGGCAGATCGACAAACCGTGTGCCTATGACCTCTGCGGGATCCAGTTTGAGTATTCTGGTGAAGGCATTGTTTGTTTCTGTGATTCTGCCTGTCTGCAGATCGACTGTTATCATGCCATTGGGAGCCAGTTCGAACAGAATGCCCTTCTTCTTGCCTTCCACTTCGTATTCATGCAGCAGTGTTCTGCTCACCATCAGCAGCAGGCTGATATTTGCAAGTACCTCCAGGACAAGGAAGGTCATGGAAGGGATGGTGATCCTCCACGCGTTTTCGGAAATGCCTGCCAGGTTGGAGGAAGGAATAAGGTTCCAGACAATCCTCACGCCTGCCTGGAATGCAAAGAGCAGGAACACGATTCCCGACATGTGAATGGCATTCTTCATGCCTGCCTTCTCATGCCTCAGAACAAGCAGTGCAATCTGCCCCCATATAAACGCCATCATGAAATCAAAAATGAGATTCCTTGCCCACTGCATCGGCCAGACCACTGCAAATACCGTGTACACGATCATGCCCGTCACAAGTGTCGAAACATGGCGCGCTCTGACAGATGGCTTGCCAAGAAATGCTTCGAGTCCTGCCAGCAAGGCGAGCCAGCCCGCAAAGATGAGGCCGCTCGATACAATGTCAGTGAAGGCGCTCGGGAGGTAGTCACGGAGCGTGATGATGAGGAAGCCCGCCATCTCGAGCAGCGAGCCCAGAAACCACAGGCCGAGACCCTGGAAGTGTACATGCTCGTCCTTCCACAACACATATCGCGTAATTGCGGCTATGAAGCTTATGAGCACGAACACGGAAGAGAGTGTGTAGGAATCGAGCATTTCCATTATTCCTCATACATATGATAAGTAGATTTGCGGAAAATTTCCAATCAGAAATGGAAATCGCAGTTGATTTCAGGGCATTTTTTCCGAATTCAGGACGCAGAGGCAGTAAAGGACCGGAAAAAGAAAGGGGAAGGCTCCCTTGGACCTTCCCCCTGACGATAGCATACATGAAGGTGTATCTGCCACCGCACTACCCGCGATGGTGCATCATGCTTGCCATGTCTGACTTCAGATGCCGAACACTCTCTGTTTGCCTCTTGCCAGAATACTCTCGAGCATGGATGCTGGGTTCTGGAACTTTCCGAGCAGGATCATGGCCGCGATGATGTAGGGCTTGTAGCTCGCTTCGCGGTAGGTGTCGTCACGATAGCGGTCGAAGACGCTGGCGGCAACTTCGCCGGCCTTGCAGGAGACACCGGTGATATCAGCTGGCAGGCAGTGCATGTAGAGTGCCTTGCCGCCCTTGGTGAGCTTCATCTTCTCTTCGGTGCATTCCCAATCCTGGAACTTGGCGTTGTTGGCGAGACACTCCTTTTCGAGATCCTTGAGGCCTTCCTTGTCGCCTGCATGGAGGAGTGGTACGCGGCGGAGCATGACATCATAGGGCGCCCAGCTCTTCGGGTAGACAATGTCTGCATCCTTGAAGGCTTCGTCCATGGAGTCGGTGTAGGTGAAGGAGCCGCCGGATTCCCTAGCCTGCTTCTTCGAGAGCTCGACGACATCGGGGATGAGGTCGTAGCCTTTGGGATGGGCGAGCACGATATCCATGCCGAATCGGCTTGCGAGCCCGATGACGCCCTGCGGTACCGAGAGCGGCTTGCCGTAGGAGGGGCTGTATGCCCAGCTCATGACGATCTTTTTGCCTTTGAGCTTGTCGAGGCCGCCATAGTAGTGGGCAAGGTGCAGGAAGTCAGCCATCGACTGGGTCGGGTGGTCGATATCGCTCTGCAGGTTGACGATGGTGGGGCGAGAGGGCAGGACGCCTGCCTTGACGCCGTCATCGAGGGCCTGGGCGACTTCGCGCTGGTAGCGGTCGCCTTCACCGAGATACATGTCGTCCCGGATGCCGATTGCTTCGGTGAGGAAGCTGATCATGTTGGCGGTCTCGCGCACGGTTTCACCATGGGCTATCTGGCTCTTGCCTTCATCGAGGTCCTGGATGTAGAGGCCGAGCAGGTCGCAGGCCGAGGCGAAGGAGAAGCGGGTTCTGGTCGAGTTGTCGCGGAAGTTCGACACGGCGATACCCGAATCGAAAATGCGCGGGCTGATGTTCTGCTCCCGCATGGTCCGGAGAATGTCGGCAACGAGGAAGGTGGCCTCGATTTCATCCGATGATTTTTCCCAGGTAAGAAGGAAGTCCTTACCTGCCATATTGATGCGCTTGCCGCGCAGCTGCTCGATCATCGAGCGGATGGTTGCTGTGTCCATCATGACCTCCCTTAAAATTCATGTGCTGGGCATGCATAGTGCCGGACTGTTGCGACCGGCTCGGGCATGCCTCTGCACCAGTTACAGAATGCCTGCCTTTCGATACATGCGCTCGCAGGCTGAGAGCGCGTTTCTCTTGATCATGTCCTCGTCTGCGTTGACGAGGCGACCGTGCCGCACCACCTGTCGACCATTGACGATCAGGTGATCGACTTCGTGATTGTAGCCCGAGAATATCAGTGCAGCCAGTGGATCCGACAGAGCACCGGCGTACTCGAGCTTCATCACATCGAAGAGCGCAAGGTCGGCAAGCCTGCCTTCCTCGATTGCGCCTGCCTGGTCAAAACCGAGGATCCGTGCACCGCCTTCGGTGGCAAGGTGCAGCGCCTCTCCTGCGGTGAGGCCTGCGGAGCCATAGCGAACCCTCTGCAGCAGCAGTGCCTGTCGCACTTCGCCCAGCATGTCCGAGGTGTCGTTCGATGCAGATCCATCAACGGCGAGCCCTACCGGCACACCCCTATCGAGCATGTCGCGTACGCGGCAGATGCCGGATCCCAGTCTCATGTTCGAGGAGGGGCAGTGTGCCACACCCGTGCCGGTCTTTGCCAGGAACTCGAGTTCTTCATCATTGAAGAAGATGCCATGGGCATACCATACATCGGAACCCACGAAGTCGCAGTCCTGCATGACCTGGAGTGGGCGACGATGATACACCTGCACGCAGTAGTCATCCTCGTCAGAGGTTTCGGCAAGATGAGTGTGAAGTCGTGCGCCGTAGCGCCGCGCAAGCGCAGCCGACTGGCTCATGAGTCGCTCGCTCACCGAGAAGGGGGAGCAGGGAGCGAGGGCAACCTTGCGCATGGCGTCGGGTGCCGGATCATGAAAGCGGCGCAGGGTTTCCTCGCTGTGCATCAGGATGGTTTCCTCGTCCTGTACGGTGGTGTCGGGCGGCAGACCACCATCCTTTTTCGACCGCGACATGGAGCCGCGCGTGGGCGCGAACCTGAGGCCGATGTCAGCGGCTGCCCGGAACTGGAGGCTCGGTATGTCGCCTGCAAAGCCAGCAGGATAGAGATAGTGGTGGTCGGTGCTGAGCGTGCAGCCGGTCTTGGCGAGTTCCGCCATTGCGAGCATACTCGACCAGTACACAGCTTCGGGATCGAGGAATTTCCAGATCTCGTACAGGTACACCAGCCAGTCGAAGAGCTTGGCATCCTGGACGGCGGGGAGATTGCGGGTGAGGGTCTGGTAGAAGTGGTGATGGGTATTCACCAGGCCCGGCACCACGACATGGCGCGAGGCATCGATGACGGTGGCACCTTCGGGAGCCTGCAGGTTCGATGCAATGCGCGCGATCCTGTTCCCCTCGATGAGAATGTCGGTACCACGGAGCAAGCTGAAACGGTGACGTGATGAAGCCGCGGTGTCTAGCCTGGCAGGCACCGCGACCGCAAAGCAATCCTTCAGCAGGATCACTTCAGAACCTCCGCATTGAAGTCTTCTATGAGCCGATCGAGCTCATCAGCCTGGCGATGGAGACCGCCCCAGTAGTTGCGGTAATCATCCCACTGGGCGCGAAGCTCGTTCAGATCCTTGCCAAGCTGCTCGATCCAGGTGAAGTACTTGAGGTTGTGGGCGCGTCGGCGATCCACATGGGTCATATCGAAGACATAGTCGACCGACAGACCCTGCAGGCGGTCGTAATCGCGATCAGCCTGCCGCTGATCGTATGGCCCGCGCTCGGCAGTCAGCTCGGCGAGTCTCGACTGATACATGGCCATGGAATCGGTGAACATGGTGAAGACGACATCATCTTCGCCCAGCTCGTAGTACTTGGCAAACTTGATGGCAGCCAGCAGATTGCCCACACCGGAAATGCCGAGCCAGTCGAGCCGCTCGACCACGGAGGGATCAGCGCCTGCCTCAATCAGAAGCTTGCGGCCTGCCGGTTCGTTGAACAGTCTGATGAAGCGCATGGGCAGCTCGTCATCGACGCCGATGGCGGCATCCGTGTCGCGGAAGTTGTGAATCCAGGGGATGTGCTTGTCACCGATACCTTCGATGCGGTGGCCGCCAAAGCCATTTTCAAGAATGGTGGGGCACTGCAGCGCTTCGCCAACCGCCAGGCGTGCGCCAGGGAAGTGCTCCTTGATGTAGGAACCGGAACCGAGGGTGCCTGCCGATCCGGAAGACAGGACGACGCCGCCGATGTGGGCATTGGGGCCGCCGATTTCACGGAAGACCTCTTCCATGGCGGGCCCGGTGATCTGATAGTGCCAGAGGTGGTTGGGCAGCTGATCGAACTGATTGAAGATCACGACATCATGGCGAGTGCGCTGCAGCTCTACGCATTTGTCGAAGATTTCCTTGACATTGGACTCGCAGCCTGGAGTAGCAATGACTTCCTCAGCCATGGTCTTGAGCCACTCAAAGCGTTCCCAGCTCATTTCGGCGGGGAGAATCGCCACGCTTGGGCAGGAGAGAAGCCTGGAAATATAGGCGCCGCCACGGCAGTAGTTGCCCGTGCTGGGCCAGACGGCCTTCTTGGTGGTGGGATCGAAGCGTCCGGTCACCAGTTCGGGAGCAAGGCAGGCATAGGCTGCGCCAACTTTATGCGCACCGGTCGGGAACCATTTGCCGCACAGCCCGACGATTCGTGCTTTGGTACCGGTGATGGCGCGGGGAATTTCAAGATAATTGACCTTGCCGAACCCCCCGCCGAATTCTTTGGCTTCGTTATGCCAGTTGACGCGGAAAAGGTTGCGGGGATGGACATCCCAGAGCCCGATGTTCGAAAGCTCCTTCTTGATGGATTCCGGGATTTTCGAGGGATCACGCATCTGCGCGAAGGTGGGAAGCAAAATGCCTTTCTGGCGGCAGCGCTCGATATTCTTTCTGCGCTGCTGCTCGTTGACGTTGAGATCGATCATCGATGACTCCTTGCTGCGAAGCTTTCTGAAATTCCTACAGTCCACAGAGCAGCTCTGCCACCGATTTTGAGTGCTGGTGACCATGAGCAGCTGTAAACCTGGAACCGCGCCCATGGGCGCATAATCTCCCAAAGTATAGCACAAGTTCATGCAATTGAGGAGTGGCGGGCTGCTGACGGCAGTATCATGATGTCGGCCTTTGACAACACCTGAGGCGGATCCTACAATACTGTCATGCGGCATGTCGTGTTTCTTTCCGGAGCAGGTATTTCTGCCGAATCAGGTATCAGTACGTTCCGCGATTCTGGCGGCCTCTGGGACACCTATGACGTCATGGAGGTCTGCAGTGCGGGAGCCTTCCAGCGCAATCGCCACTTCATCATGGACTTCTACAACAAGAGGCGGAAAGATCTTGCTACAGTACAGCCCAATCCTGCCCATTTCATGATTGCTGCGCTGCAGCGGGAATTCCCGGGCCGGGTGCTCAATCTTACCCAGAATGTGGACGATCTTTTCGAGAAGGCCGGCTGTCAGCACACCATTCATCTGCATGGAGAACTCACCAAGGCGCGGTGCGAGCGCTGCGGTTTCGTGTGGCATATCGGCTACAGAGATATAGATCCCGAGGAGCGATGCCCCAGCTGCAAGGGCTCGAGTGTTCGCCACCATGTCGTGATGTTTCATGAGGAAGCACCAGAGTACGAACATCTTTACGCAGCCATTGAAGGTCTTGCGCATGATGGCATGCTGGTGGTCATCGGCACTTCCGGTTTTGTGCTCCCCATAGATGAGTTCGCACGCATGGCCCCTCACAGCATTCTCAACAACCTCGAGCCACTTCCTACCATAGATGAGAGTGCATTCAAAGTCCGGCTGTATGAGCCAGCTACAAGCGCTGCTCCCAAAATTGCCGCGATGGTGAGGGAATATCTGGGCTGATGCAGAGTCCAGCCCAGATTTGCAGATAGAAACAGGCCCCGTGCCAGCCACGGGGCCTGTTCGTGCCGATATGCTTTGGGAGCGCCCTGTCTGACCGGCTTCAGCCAGAGCAGGCGTCCTTGTGATACTGTCTCAGATCTCGAGTCCCACTCCCCGTGCAGCAGATCGGATGTCTTTCAGGCCGCTGCCGGTGAGCATAACTACGATGTGGGACTGTGGATCGAGCTCGGCTCTGGCTTTCAGGAATCCTGCATAGGCGCAGGCGCTCGAAGGTTCTGCAAAGAGCCCCGACATGCGTGCCAGAGATCGCTGAGCCTCAAGGATGTCCGCATCGCTTACCACCACGGCATGTCCCTTGTGCTGGCGCAGCTTGTTGAGCGTGTAGTAGCCATTGCGCGGGATGTCCACGGATATGGAATCGGCTATCGTCGAAGAGGGGATTGCCTCGAAACGCCCTGTCGCGAGGGCTCGGGCAATGGCGCTGGAGCCTTCTGCCTGTGCTGCCCAGATCGTTGGCATGTGCTCGATCCAGCCAAGGCGCAACAGGTCTTCGAACCCTCTGATAACGCCGGCAATGATGACACCGTCGCCAGTGGGGACAAAGACATGATCCGGGGCGCGATAGACCGTGTCTGTACGTACAGATGCAGCCCCCTGTGATGCGAGCGCGGCTCCCAGGTCTCGCGCTATCTCGAAGCTCGCTGTCTTTTTGCCCTCGATGGTGAGAGGATTGTAGGCCGTATTGCGGGAGAGCATGCCGGTTGCCCTGGAATAGGCGAGTGACTGGTCAAAGGCGAGGTCATAGGTGCCGTCAACCTCGACCAGCTCTGCCCCATACTGCAGTATCTGCACGCGTTTGGCGATGGGGGCAGCCTTGGGCACATATACCTTGATGCGTATACCGGCAGCCGCGCCAATGCATGCCATGCTCGAGGCGGCATTGCCCGTGGAGGCAAGTACAATCTCTCCTATCCCGAACTTGCGAGCAAAGGCGGCTACCAGCCAGCTTGCCCTGTCCTTGTAGGAGCCAGAGGGGTTGCAGGTGTCGTCCTTGAGCCAGAGATGGGGCATGCCGAGCTCGGCACGCAGGCGTTCCGGCGCCCAGAGGGGTGTCTCACCCACCGGAATCGGCGGGAAGTACGGTGCTTCCACTGGAAGGGGGAGAGAGCCCAGTGCGGGATCGTCCCCTTCCCATGTGCACTCCAGCACGCCACGTAGCGGCTCATCGGGGCGCTGCGATGTCGCGCAGACGTCGCAGACATAGCGCCCCGGCTCGATGGCATAGGTGCTGCCGCAGGTGGGGCAGCGGTAGTGCCAGTGGGTCACGGCATGCCTCGCTTACTTCCGCGCTTCAAGAGCGTAGGGCAGGGCAGCATAGAAGGCTGCAGCGATCTCGAGGTCGTCAATGCGGTTGATTTCATTGGGAGCGTGAGCCTGCGCCTCGTCGCCGGGGCCGAATCCGATGACAGGGATTCTGTGGCGGCCGCAGATGGCGACGCCATTAGTCGAGAAGGTCCACTTGTCGACGACGGGAGCCTTGCCGAAGAGCGCGGTATAGGCATCCACGCCAGACTGCACGAGCATATGATCGGCGGGGATCTTCCAGGTGGGGAAATAGAGCTCCTGATGGTACTCGGTGCCGGTCCATGCAGGCTTGCGGTACTCAGGCATGTACACCTTGAAGTTGTCCACACCAGCCTCGCGCAGGGAGTCTTCGACCTGCCTTATGGCAATCTCGTCGGTCTCGCCCCAGGTGAGGCGGCGATCGCAGTAGAGCATGGCCTGGTCGGGCACGGCACATTGGCTCGGGCCATGGACGTTGATCTGGCTGACCGTGATGGTACCTTTGCCAAGGAAATTGTCGTCATCCGGCTGCAGCCGCTCATTCAGTTTTTCGATGGCGAGGGCAGCGCGGGCAGCCTTGTAGGCGGCGCTGTCTCCACGCTCGGGAGCCGAGCCATGGCAGGAGATGCCTTTGATGTCGATCTGGATTTCCATGCGGCCGCGATGCCCGCGATACAGCCGGCACGAGGTCGGCTCGGTGGAGACGGCAAAATCGGGGACGAACTTCTCTTCTTCAATAAGGTATTTCCAGCACATGCCGTCACAGTCTTCTTCAATGGTGGTAAAGGCAAACCAGACTTCGTATTCTCCGGAATAGCCGAGATCCTTGAGGATGCGCGCAGCGGTGATCATCGAGGCAGCACCGCCAAGCTGATCCGATGCGCCACGGCCGTGCACGAGCCCGTCTTTGATGAGTCCCGAGAAGGGGGACAGTTTCCACTGGGAGGGATCTCCTACGCCAACCGTATCGATGTGTGCATCAAACACCAGTTTTTTGGGCCCCTTGCCGACGCGGCCAAGCAGCGAACCAAGACCGTCGATCCAGAGGTCTTCCATCCCTGCTTCCTCGCAGAGCTGCTTGAGCAGCATGATGCGATCTTTCTCGGTCGTGGAGAAGCCGGGAACCTGGATGATCTTGCTCAGGTTCTGGGCGGTGTAGTCGCGGTACTGCCGCGCCAACTCGCGAATTCTTGTGCTGTCCATATATTACCTCGCTTCCATTCTTCTCCAGAGCCGTATGGCCTGGATGCGTGCAAATGACTGAATCTGTACATCATCGAAGAGCGGCCTGTGGTCCAGGATGCGGATGCTGCCTGCCACCATGACGGTCCGCGCACTGCGTGAGGACATGCCGAAGGCCATATGCCCGGCGATGTTCTCTCCGGTCAGGGGGGTGGGAGGATCATAGTCCCAGAGGACCAGGTCGGCTGGCGCTCCTTCTCTGACCGTACCGAAGCCCGGGAAGTCCGGCGAAAAATCCTGCGCGAAATAGCGCTGGATGAGGCGATTGCCCCGATGCAGCACCTTGAGGAAATCTCCCGGCCACCACGGCCCCTGGCTCTCACGATGGCGGAACACTGCGAACTTGAATTCCTCCAGCATGTCCGCTCCCATCCCGTCCGTACCCAGCACCACATTGCGGAAGCTGGGCAGGTTATGATTGTAGCCCACTGCATTGTTCATGTTCGAGCGTGCATTGTGAGCCAGGAAGGCATCCCGTGCATTCATGATCTCGATTTCGGAAGGACTGAGCCAGACGCCGTGCCCGATGATGCTACGCTCGTTGAGTGCGCCTGCAGCCTCCATGCGCTCTACCGGATCCTTGCCAAAGCGATGGCGGGCATCGACTGCATCGAACTTGTCCTCGGCCAGATGGATGTGGAGACCGCGACCAGTCTGGCGTACGGCATCAGCGAGCGCTTCCAGCGTCTCCTGGCCCACGGTGAAGCTCGCATGGGCTCCTATGGATACCTCGACCAGAGGTTTCCTGCCGAAGGCGCGGATGGCATCTACCTCTCGTGCAAAACGCAGGTTTTCGGCGACGCCTGCGCGGGCCCCCTCCAAGCCATTGCGGTCTGTGGTCTCATAGCAGAGAATGCCCCGGACGCCGGTCTGTTCATACGCTTCTCGTATGATCGAGAGGCTGCCATCGATGCACTCCGGTCCGGCATGATGATCCACCAGGCTGGTCACTCCCGCCTTCAGCGCGTCGGCGCAGCCGGCGAGCGCACTTGCGTGCAGGATTTCCGGATCGATTGCCCGATCCAGTCGCCACCAGAGATGGTCCAGCAGCTGCGCGAAATCCTTGGATGGCTTGATGGCAACCAGCATGCCGCGAGCAAGGGCGGAGTACAGGTGGGTATGACTGCAGACAAGACCTGCCGAAAGGTAGCCACCTTCGCCCGCAACCTTGGCCTGAGGATACTGCTCGTACAGATTCTGTCCAATTTTGGCGATAGTGCCGGCATGCTCACCTTCGCCAGCTTCCCACACCAGGACATCGGTCGGCTCCGAGACCGATGGCGGTTCGAACTCAAGTATCTGAACCTTGCGGAACAGGATCATGCATGTACCTCCACAAGATAACGGTGCTCTGCCCATACGGTGCGTGCCAGGGCGATCATGGCCCTCTCTCCCGTGCGCGAAACAACGCCGTTCCAGGCAGGATACGGCAGTTCGACCACCGGTCCGGCAACCGCCGATCTCAGTACAAGGGTTGGACGGTCTTCATCATCGCAGAAGGCAAAGCCTGCGTTCTGCGAGGCAGCCAGCTCTTCCCTGCTGTCGAACAGCGTAGGCTTGCCGCTGTATGGCTCGCCATTCCAGGGGCAGAAGAAGCCGCAGTTGCCACACTCATTGCAGAGGCGGTCGATATGCAGAATCTGTGCAGGCTGGTCGAAGGCACGGCCAGTTTCAAGCACCATGTTGGAGCGGTTCGGGCAGACCTCGACACAGCGCAGGCATGCCGAGTCGCAGTGCAGACAGCGTTCGGCTTCACGGACAACGAACTCTGGGTCTCCCGATGCGAGAGAGGGCAGGAATGCTCCGCGGCTTGCGCGCGCTTCCGGTGACCATGCAGGGGCGCGGTAGTCCTGATCAGCCGGCTCAATGCCGTGACGGGCCAGTATTGCACGCGCAGCTGCACGGCCGTCTGCCTCTGCCGCAATAATGGAGGAAGGACCGCGCCGTGCATCTCCTCCTACATAGACACCGGGTGCTGCTTCCATGGTCTTGGGATCTGCAACCGGCAGGCCATTCCGGCCAATTTCGATGCCACATGCCTTGAAGAATTCGGGATCGGGCTCCTCACCAACCGCCGTGACGAGAAGATCGCAGGGCAGGCTGAAGGTTTCCTCGGTTGGCACTGGTTTTCGCCTGCCGGAGGCATCCTTCTCACCCAGTTTCATGCGTCTGAGCGTGACGGTGCCTGCATCCATGCTTTCCGGCAGACTGAGCTCGAGGAAAACCTCATCTTCTGTTCCCTGAGCCTGTGCAAGCGCCTGTGCCTCATGCAGCGAGAGAGAAAGCTCTTCGAGATCGGCCGGCATCTCGCGACGTGTCCGTCGATATGACCAGCGAACAGATACGACGCCAGGAATCCGTACCGCCATGCGGACTGCATCGCACGCCGTATTGCCGCCGCCTACTACGAGCACATTCCTGATGCCCTGCATGGATGCCATGCCTTCCTGCATGCAGGCTTCCAGGAAGTCCAAGGCATGGACTACCTTGATTCCTTCACCCTGTAGAGGAAGTTCCCTTGCTCTGGCAGCGCCGGAGGCGATGAACAGGCTGTCAAAGCCCTGGCGCAGCAGTTCATCGGGGTTTCGTATCTCCACGCCGAATCTGAAAGTCACTCCCAGCTTTTCGAGCCGCTGCACATCCGCTGCCAGATCCTCTCGGGCAATTCTGAAAGAGGGAATGATGTGGGCAGGCACGCCACCCGGGGCAGGCCTCCGATCGAACACCACGACTTTCTGTCCATGATGGGCAAGATGCCAGGCGCAGGCCAGACCTGCAGGTCCGGCACCGATTACCGCGGTTGCGCCTCGGGGAACATGGGGGTATGCGGGCTGCATGTTGTCCACTGGTCTGGCTGCACGAACGGTGGCGAGTTTGACGTCTCTGATTCGTACTGCTCCTTCATAATCGACTCTTGAGCAGTGCTCCTGACAGACATGGTCGCAGAGGACGCCGGTGATGGCAGGCAGTGGATTGTCCGACAGGATGATGGCGAGCCCCCGGTCGGCATCTCCTGCTCCAGTTGCCGCAATGTACGCAGGTGCCTTCTGATGCACAGGACATGCCTCAATACATGGGGCAGCGAAGCAGTCGAACAGGGGAAGCGGACCGGCGATGGCAGCGGTACCTTCCTTCCATTCCCTGCGGTACCAGGGTGCATCAAAGACACCTTCTGCAAGGGCATCGAGCGCCACGGGGTCGGAAGTGTCCGGCGCAAACTGCAAGGCATGGAGTACCTGCCTGACCATGTGGGCCATACGCTGGTAACCGCCCGGTTTGAGCAGATCGGTAGCGATGGTGAGCGGGCCCAGCCCGGCCTTGATAAGATCGGCTGCGTTGTAGGCGGCCACTCCACCGCAATAGGAGAAACGTGCAGCGAATTCAGGCACTGCCTTTGCAAGTTTCGCAGCCAGATGAATGGTGAGGGGGAAGAGAGCCCTACCGGACATGTAGCGCTCGCCTCCCGGCAGTCGGCAGCCATCGTTCACATTGGCGAGAGTATTCGACAGCTTGATGCCGAAACGTCTTCCCCGCGCGGCTGCAGTTTCACTCAGGCTCCGGATGAGACGGATGGCGATATCAAACTGCAGGTCATGCTCGAAACTTTCGCGCTTGAGGACTATGTCAGTCCATCCGAGTCTGTTCAGAATGCTGCGCGCTTCATCGAAGCCCAGCAGTGTCGGATTGAGCTTGATGTAGGTGTCGAAGCCTTTTTCCTCCAGAAGGTAGCGCCCGATCCTTTCGATCTCATCAGGCGGGCAGCCATGCATGGTGGAGAGGGTGACCGAATGTACTGGCCTCACCGGCATGTGCGCCGCTATTTCCCGAGCCTTCTCCCGCTGTTCCTCACCAAAGGCAAGGCCGAACAAATCGCTCTCCACAAAGCTGGAAAGCTGCTGGATGGCTGCTTCCCAGTAGGCTGTGTTTTCCGGCCTTCGCATGCCCTCGATGAAGGCGTCCATCTTTTCGCTCTTTATGCCCTCCAGGGTGTAGCCAACCGACATGTTGAACATGAAGTCGCCGGGTTTGTGCGACCACATGCGCGCAAGCAGGTTGATCGTCAGCCAGGCATTGAGGTATTCCATGCGGGCCTGGTCCAGGGTGAGCTCGGTCGACCATTCGACGTTATGGCCTTCATCAAGCGCATCGATGCAGGGTTTCTCAATATCGAGCGTGTCGTTGACCTGGACGGTCTTGAGCTCGAAGACACGGGCGCCGGAAAGATAGGCTGCGATCAGGTTCGGCGCGATCTGGGTATGCGGACCCGCTGCAGGCCCCAGAGGGATGCTGACGCTGGAGGACATTACCTTCAGGCCGGATGACTCCTTCTCCTGTGCAAACACATGGCGCCAGGTGGACTCCGGTATCTCGAAGATAGTCTTCTTGGCGAGGTACTCGCCTGCCAGGCGCTCCAGCAGGGCAGGCAAGGCAGTCGTTTTCATCACTTTGCTCATCGATACCCCCACGTTATGAATCTTCCATAGCCGGGGCGGGCGAGAATGGCCCCAGCGTCACTTGTCAAAGTCGCGTTTCCAGTGCCGCCAAGTCTGGCTGCGAGCAATTGCCCGGCAAATACGCACTGGCCGCGCACGAATGTACCTTCTATACGGCCTGCAAGCCTCATGCCGGCGAAGGGTGTAATGGTGCTCTTGCTCATCATGGATGAGGGAGTAAACCAGGTGGTGCGCTCCGGATTGACCAGCACGATATCAGCATCTTTGCCGGGTGCCAGTGATCCCTTGCCCTGCCAGATGCCGTATCTTCTGGCTGCTGCACCGCTCGTTACGTCGAGGAAGCGTGCAAGGGTGAGGCGCCGGGCGAACAACCCTTCCGAAAGCAGGTAGGGGAACATGGTTCCCGTGCCGGGGATTCCGCCATAGGCAGTGAGCGGATTGCCAGTGAATTTTTCGTAGTCGGGTGCGCCGGCATGATCTGAGGCTACAAAGGCAATGAGCCCTTCCTGGAGCATATGCCACAGCAGCGCCTTCTGTTCAGGCGACTTCACGGGAGGAGCCGTCTTGAGGGCTGCATCATGGCGCATGAAATCGTGCTCATCGAAGGCGAGGTAGTGAGCGCATGTCTCGCAGGAAGCGCCGCGTCCGACCGCGACCTTTGCTGCTTCTGCCGTGCCGACGTGCACGATGTGGAGTTGTTTGGCATGCATGCCGGCAAGGCGCACTGCACGCCGCACTGCGGCGATTTCAGCTTCCATTGGTCTGGTTGCATAGTAGTCTATCCACTGGGGCGCAGACGAACCGCGAAGCTGCTGGCGTTCTCTGGCAGCCTGCTCTACAACGTCCGGATCCTCAGCGTGCAGGAGAAGAGGACGGCCTGCCTCGGCGCAAGCCTGTATCGCTGCTGCGAAGGCTGCGTCATCCACGGCGGGGAAGGTATCCATGCCTGATATGAAGTAGCACTTGAAGCCAACTACCCGTTCTGCAAGTGCATGGACATGTTCACGCATTTTTTCCGGCGTAATGCCTCCATGGATGCCGCCGTAGAAAGCATAGTCTACCAGAGCCTTTTCCCGTATCACCGACAGCTTGTGCTCCAGTGCGTGCAGGCTGGTGACCGGCGGCAGCGAGGTGCAGGGCATATCCACCACAGTCGTCACGCCTCCCCTGGCGGCTTCGGCTGAACCATGCAGGAAATCTTCCCTGTGGGTAAAGCCGGGTTCATCGAAATGCACATGAGGATCAATGGCTCCTGGGAATACCAGCATGCCTTGCGCGTCGATGGTCTCCGCTTCTTCGTGAGGCGAGCCTGACTCTCTGATCCAGGCGATCTTGCCATCCTGGATGCCGATATCAACCTTCCGGAAATCCTTTTCGCCGGGAAGGGCGGCAGCAGCATTCGTGATAACCATTATTTCAGCCTTCCTTTCCAGCCAGAAGCTGCGAAACCTTCTCCGGAATAAGAGGAAGGTTGTAGTACTCGATACCGGTTCCGCGAGCTGCTCTTACCGCATCCAGCACGGCAAAATAGCCGGCAATGCCGTACTGCAGGGGAGGCTCGCCCACCGCCTTGGAGTTGTAGGGTGTGGTGGGATTTTCCACTGGCGGTAGGAACTCGATATCGATCTCGCCCGGCATGAATTCATTGTCAGGTACCTTGTAGGTCGACAGAGTATCGGAAAGCGGTTTGCCCTTGCCATCGAAGCGGAGGTCCTCAAGCAGCGCCCATCCCAGGCCCTGGGCAAGTGCGCCTTCCACCTGTCCTCTGTCCACCGAGACATCGATACTGTCGCCGATGTCGTGCACGATGGTCACCCGGTCGAGTCGGTAGGTATGGCGCAGAAGATCTATGGTCGCTTCCACCAATGCCGCTCCATAGACGTGGTAGGCAAATGGCTTGCCCCGTTCGGCCTTCATGTCGTACTGCAGGAAGGGAGTCGCGAAGAAGCCGTGCGCGGACAGATCGATGCGGGCCTGATGTGCCGCTTCAATCAGGCTCTCCCATCGCAGGCTGGTTGGCTGTCCCCTGCGGTAGATCATGCCATTCGCGATGTCCAGTTCCTCTGGCGAAGCGTCAAGCATTTCTGCAGCCTTTGCGAGCAGTCGGGAGCGAATCTCCGTGCAGGCAATCCGTGCAGCCTGGCCGTTCAGATCCGAGCCTGTGCTTGCTGCGGTTGGTACCGTATTGGCGACAGTGAGCGTCGTGGTGCGCTGGACGTGCACCTTCTCGATGGGCACCCCGAGGGTCCGTGCTGCAACAAGGGCGACCTTTCTTGCCACCTGCTGTCCCATCTCGATGGCACCCGTACTGACAAGGACTGAGCCATCGCTGTAGACATGTACCAGCGCTCCTCCCTGATTCATCATAAGCTTGGTGAAGCTGATGCCGAATGCCACAGGGATCATGGCCAGGCCTTTCTTCTCCAGTCGGTGAGTGGCGTTGAAGTCGTTCACGCGCTGTCTGGCCTGGAGGTAGTGCGCCTTGTCGAGCAGGCGCTCGACTGCCTCGCTCGCCCGCACGCGCTCGAGCTTCATGCCATAGTAGGTCTCGTCTCCCTCTCGGTAGAGGTTCCTGCGCTTGATCTCCACAGGGTCGACACCCATGCGCTGCGCCAGGGCATCGATTGCCGATTCGATCACGAAAAATGCCTGAGGAGCTCCAAACCCGCGGAATGCAGTAAAAGAAGGCAGATTGGTGCGGCACATAAGGCCGGTAACCCTGACGTTGGGAACCTTGTAGGCTCCCGTGGCGTGAAGCACCGTGCGTCCCAGAATAGCCGGAGACAGGTCACAGGTGCAACCCGAGTTCTGATAGTAGGTGGCCTCAAAGGCGAGAATCATGCCGTTGCGGTCGGCGCCGATGCGGAAATCGCTGGAGTAGGGGTGCCGCTTGCCGGTCGCGCGCATGTCTTCCTTGCGGTTGAGGTAGAGTTCCACAGGTCTGCCGGTGATCCACGCTGCCAGGGCTGCCAGTGATGCCCAGTTGGCAGCCTGGTCTTCCTTGCCGCCAAAGGCGCCTCCAAGCCTGCGGGCTTCAACTTCAACCATATTCATGGGCAGGCCAAGCACCGTCGCCACTGCACGCTGAACACCTGTCGGTCCCTGGGTACTGGATATCACCCGTACCCGCCTGCCATCGATCACTTCTGCGATGGCCCCCTGGGTTTCCAGGTACACATGCTCCTGGCCACCAGAATCTACCCTTCCTTCCACTACATAGTCGCAGCGGGCAAAGGCGTCCTCTACGTTCCCATAGGCTATGGTACGCGGTGGGAAGATGAGGTCTCCCTTTGCTGCTGCTTCTCGCGGATCGAGTACGGCAGGCAGCTCTTCGCTTGCAATGGTAATGAGGCTTGCAGCCCTGCGGGCAAGAGATCTGGTAGCGGCAACAACGAGTACCAGAGGCTGGCCCCAGTATTCCCATTCTTCTTCGGGAAGCAGAGGCTCATCAGCCTTGTTGGTGCCAATCTGATTCGTGCCGGGGATGTCTTTTGCCGTGATGATCCGCACCGAGGGGTCGAGTGCGAGGGCTGCTTCGGTGTGAAGTGCTAGAATTCGGCCTCTCGCACTATCGGAGAGGCGCACTGCTGCCTGCAGACAGCCTGCAGGCAGGGGAATATCATCAATATACTGAGTAGCTCCCGTCACATTCGGCACTGATTCGGGCACGACTCCAGAACCAGCTGCCATGGCAGCAGCTTTCGTGGAAGCCGGAGCCGCGCTCCCATCGGAGGTTGCGGATTCCATGGATTTTCTGTGGTGTGCTGCATGGTTCATGGGAAGAGCTCCTCTGCAATACCGCTGGACTCAAAAAGGCGTACGAAGTGCGCCAGGATGAGCTGATGCACCATTCTGCGGCGATATTCCGCCGAACCTCGTACATCATCGATCGGGCTTACGGATGCAGCAGCGGCCTGCGCGGTTGCGAGTGCCAGTCGTGCGAGCGCCTTCGGGTCATCCTGAGGCACCATGGCACCTTCGAGAACATCCCTTGCTGCATCAGAAAGGATGGGAATGGGCGCAACACCGCCAAGGCTGAGCCGCACGCCCCTGCACCTTCCTTCTTCTATCGTGAAGACCAGCGCCGTGTTGACAGCAGCGATGTCCAGGTTGCGCCGTTTGCTGATTTTCTCGAAGGAGAACTGCAGGGAGCCATTGGCGCTGCGTCCTGCGGGCAGGCGGATAGCCTTGAGTACTTCACTTGGCGCAAGGTCGAGTTTTTTATACCCCAGGAAGAAGGCTTCGATGGGAATCAGTCGCTCACTGTCGGATGCCAGATCAGAGGGCGCGGTCACGAGTGTCGCGCCAAGAGCCATCAGCATTGCAGTCATGTCGGCTACAGGAGATGCATTGACGATGTTGCCGCCAACAGTCGCAAGGTTGCGGATGAGCGTACTGGCGAATGCCGTTTCGTAGCGTGCAATGCCTGGTACTTCCGAGCGAACCAGAGGGGAAGAGAAAAAGTCGCGTACGGTTACTGCTGCTCCCACCTCCAGCCACTGCTGTTGGGCATCGGCATGGTAGCGAATATGAGCCAGGGCAGGATGACGCTTGATCAGGAGTGGCGCAAAGCCGGCATCCGGATCGGGATTCCGGACATAGTAATCGGTCCCGCCTCCTACCACAGCCGAAGCGCCGATTCTCTCGCTTGGCTGCATCAAGGCAGTTGCAGGCGCAGCAAAATCCGCGGGGACGTGGCCCGGCCCTCTGGCAAGATACTCCAGCACCGAGGATGGCAGCACCTGAGCCTCGACAAGTGCCTTGAGGCGTTCGACGGGATCGAGTGGCAGATCTGCAAATTCCTGCACCAGTCTCCGGGCCGCTCTTCGAATTGCTGCATAGCCGGTACAGCGGCAGAGATTGCCGTCCACGGCTCTCAGCGCCCCTGCGAGATCCGCTACCTGAGGCTCGGCGAGCCACGATGTCAGCGCCATGATGAAACCAGGCGTGCAGAACCCGCACTGGCTTGCATTCTCATCGAGAAAGGCACGCATGACGGGTGTGAGCCCATCCCGGGCGCCTTCAACAAGACCTTCCAGGGTCAGCAGATGTTTTCCTTCAAGATCGCCGGTTGCGAGCAGGCAGGAAGGAACTGCCCGATAGCGGGGAATGCCTCCGGAAGTCCATTCACCGACTATGACGGCACAGGCTCCGCAATCGCCTTCGCGGCAGCCCTCCTTGGTTGCAGTGAGGTGGAGTTCCCCACGGATGACATCGAGCGCCGGTATACCTGGGGCTGCCTTGGCGACATGCCAAGAACTATTCACGAGCAATCGTACAGGTTCCATGATACTTTCAGCTCCCGAGTCGAAGATTATACTACCGATTGCCGGATTCGTTCAGCAGGGGCACAGTCCACTGCGCACACTGCGAAGCCGGTTTCTGCCCCACATTGCATTTTGCAAAAAACGATAGTTTTCCCACTGCGCACACTACGAAGCCGGTTTCTGCCCCACCTCATGATTCGGCATAGAGCCCGACCGGCCGGAAAGAATCCACATCAATCAGGCCGCGATCCGTGATCTTGAGGCTGGGTATCACGGGCAAGGCCATGAATGAAAGCGTCATGAGAGGGGAGGTCGCGGTGAGTCCTTCCTCTTCAAACAGGGCTTCGAAGCGCCGCATGCGCTCGATAACAAAATCAGCATCCTGGTCGCTCATGAGGCCGGCGACCGGCAGCGGCAGATCGAGGATTACTTCATCCCCCACCGTGTAGACGAGCCCGCCTCTGATCTTGTTGAGATGGCGTGCTGCCTTGAAGATGGAGATGTCGTCCACCCCCGCGACTATCATATTATGCGAATCGTGGCTGATGGTGCTCGCAATCGCGCCATGCCTGAGACCCAGCCCTCTGATGAATCCCTTGCCGATGTTGCCCGAGCCTGTATGCCGCTCAATCACGAATATCTTGAGCAGATCCTGTGCGGGGTCCGCCTGCAGCAGCCCTTCGTGAGAGGGCGGCAGGGCGATCTCATGGCCGGTCAGCAGAGAATCGCGGTTGACCCTGATGACGCGTACGGGCTTTCCCTTGTCCGGAATCGCAAAGTCCTCAATGGTGAGCCACTTGATATTGACGGAGTCGCGCAGCGCGACCTGGAGCGGCGAAAACTGCCAGACGAGCCGGCCATCTCTGGCAACCACTTCGCCTCCCTTGATGACCACCGAAACCCTGAAATCGTCGAACGACTTGAAGGCGATAAAATCGGCTCGGTAACCCGGCGCAATGGCGCCAAGCGAACGGATGCCGAACCATCGTGCCGCATTGGTGGAGGCGATGCGGATGGCATCTATAGGGTCCACACCGTGCTCGAGCAGGAGTCGCAGCGAAAAGTCGATGTGTCCCTCATCTCGCAGGTCGTTGGAGTGGCGGTCATCGGAGCAGAGCATGAATCGACTCGCATTGTCCCTCGTGATTGCCGGCACCAGCGCGCGCACATCCTTGGCGGTCGAGCCTTCGCGTAGCATGATATACATGCCCTTGGCCAGTTTTTCCAGTGCTTCTTCAGGTGTGGTGCACTCATGGTCCGATCCGACACCCGCAGCGATATAGGCCGAGAGCGCTCTGCCCCTCAGGCCGGGGGAGTGGCCATCGACCGGTCGCCCTGCGCTCTGAAACAGCGCGATCTTGTCCATAAGCTGTGGATCACGAGCCAGTACACCGGGATAGTTCATCACCTCGCCCAGGCCGAGTACACGAGGCTCCTGCAGGAACTGGTGCATATCAGAGGCATAGAGCGACGCTCCTGCCGTATCGAAATCGGTTGCCGGCACGCAGGACGGCACCATGAAGTAGACATCGAGCGGTATGTCGCGCGATGAGTTGAGCATGTAGCGCATGCCGTCGTAACCCATCACGTTGACAATCTCATGCGGATCGGCAATGACCGTGGTGGTACCATGTGGCAGGACCACTTTCGCGTACTCACCAGGCGTCAGAAGGGACGATTCGATGTGCACATGAGCATCAACAAGCCCCGGGGCCAGGAACATGCCCTCCAAGTCGACGGTACGTCTGGCCTTGAGCCCGTCATTCACCCCAACAACCCGTCCATCCTTCACTGATATCGTCGCGTCTTCAATGAGCCTGCCCCCCAGCACATCGACAACGGTACAGTGTGCATAATTCACATCGCAGATGATCTCACCCGCGGCTGCTTCAATAAGATGTCTGTTCATGCCAGTGTTTGCTCCTTCCGTTCAGTCTCGCCTGGCAGCGACAGGGTGGACACGCGTTGCGTTCACTTGTCCTCTCGCATGTAGGAAGTGCCCAGGGCGGCTGGTGCACCTACCCGCTTGGAAAGTGCTTCCCACCATGTCATGACTACAAGTACGAGAATCGTCCCGATGTAGGGCATCATGTTCAGGAAGTTTGCAGGAATGTTGGTGCCCGATGCCTGCAGGCGGAACTGCACGGCGTTGATGCCGCCAAACAGCAATGCTCCCCATATGGCCCGTGCGGGGTTCCACATGGAGAAGATCACCAGAGCGATGACAATCCAGCCACGCCCTCCCGTGATGTTTTCCGACCAGCCGGGGGTGTAGGAGAGCGACAGATGCGCGCCTCCCAGTGCGATGAGGATGCCTCCCAGCACAGTGTAGCGATACCGCGTCCTCACGACATCAATGCCCATCGCATCCGCAGTCTGCGGGTCCTCGCCTACCGAGCGAAGCCAGAGACCAGGCCTTGTCTTGTAAAGGAAAAACCATGCCAGGGGGATGAGGAGGTAGGTAAGGTAGGTGAGCAGGTCCTGCTGCACCAGCGCCCCCAGAATGGGAATATCCTTGAGTCCGGCTGGAGCAAGCGGCGTGATGCGCTCTGCCCGCAGCCCTACCAGCCGGAAATTGTTGGTGGCAGGGCCAAGCCGCTGTCCCAGGAAGGACGCGAATCCCGTGCCAAACAGGGTAATCGAAAGGCCCGAGACGACCTGGTTTGCCCGCATGGTTGTGGTAAGGAATGCGTGCAGCAGCGCCATGAGCGCGCCCACAGCCATTGCCACCAGCAAGGCCAGCAGAATGCTGTGGCTGTAGAAGACGGTCGCAAAGGCCGAGAGCGCACCAAGCAGCATGATGCCCTCCACTCCCAGATTGAGGATGCCGCTGCGCTCGGTCAGTATTTCGCCTATTGTGGCAAGCGTCAGGCTCGTGCCTGCGCGAATGGTAATGGTAAGAATTGAGGTCAGGAGATCCATGCCGTTCCTCCTCTCATGCTGTACAGGCGGCAGCCGGCTCGCGGCGCAGCACCTTGACGCGATATTCAGTGAACAGAGACCCTGCAAGCATGGGGAAGAGTATGAGCCCCTGCATGACGACGCCCATAGCTGCCGGCAATCCCATGACAAACTGAATCTGATCGCCGCCGACAGCGAGCCCGCCCAGAGCGAGCGCCACAAAAGGCACGGCCAGAGGATTCAGCTGACTCATCCATGCCACAATGATGGCAGTGTAGCCATAGCCGATGGACAGCCCCTGTTGGAGGCGGTGTGAGATGCCTGTTACCTCGAAAGCTCCCGCCAGGCCGCAAATGGCGCCCGAGAGCATGATTGCCAGCACGATATTGCGTTCCACTGCAATGCCCTGGTAGCGCGCTGCCTTCTGGCTCGCACCGATAATTTGAAGTTCAAACCCCCAGCGGGTGCGCTTGAAGACGATCCAGAGCACCACTGCCAGGATGAGCGCCACCCAGAGCCCTGCATGTGCCCTGCCAAACAGACGAGGCAGCCACGCTGCTTCCGAAAACATCCTTGAGCCGGGGAAGCCATAACCTTTCGGATCCCGCCACGGGCCGTAGTAGAGATATTCGGAGTATAGAATGGCGATATAGTTCATCATCAGCGTGACGAGGGTCTCGTCCACCTTGAGCGATGTCTTGAGCAGTGCCGATATGCCGGCCCACAATGCGCCGGCGAGCATGCCTCCCAGCACCGCAGCCCACAGCAGTGAGCGGCCGGGCAGGAATGGCTCCATAAACAGCGCAATGCCAGCCGCTGCCACACCGCCCAGCGTGAGCTGTCCCTCGGCGCCGATATTCCAGAACTTGAGGCGGAAGGCAATGCCCACTCCCAGGCCTGTGAGCATCAGGGGAATGGACTTTACAAGGGTTTCGGAGAAACCATGGATATTGCCGAATGCGCCTGCCGCCATGGCTGCAAAGGTCTTGAGCGGATCTGCTCCGAACACCAGGAGCAGGATTGCCGTGAGCACCAGGGATACAAGAAACGATACCACTGGCACGAGCACCATCGCTGCCACCGAAGTGGTCTTGCGCTTTTCGAAGACGATTCTCATGCTGACTCCTTTCCGCTCATGCCTGCCATCAGCATGCCGATATGTTCCATATCCGCTCCTTCGGCGGGGAAGACATCCATGATGCGCCCTTCAAACAACACTGCAATTCTGTCCGAGACCTGCAGCAGCTCTTCGAGGTCTTCCGAGAAGAAGAGTACGCCCAGGCCGTTGTCTCTCTGCGCGACGAGCTGGCGCCTCACTGTCTCCGTCGCACCCACATCCAGACCGCGCGAGGGATAGACGGCGACCATGACGGTTTTCACAGCTCCTATCTCGCGAGCCAGAATGGTCTTCTGGATGTTGCCTCCCGAGAGGAACTTGACCTGGGTCTGGGGCGAGGGGGTGGCGATGCGGAAGGCATCGATGAGTCTGCGCGCCATGTCCATGATGCGGCGTGGCAGAAGGAAAATACCCGCTGCCAGGGGTTTTGACCGGTACTGTTTCATCGCAAGGTTGGAAGCGACACTGAGATCTCCCACTGCGCCAACAGAAGCACGGTCCTGCGGTATGTGCGCCACGCCCTGCCGGATGATCTGCAGAGGGCTGGCGTTGGTCATGTCCTTACCGGCTATGCGCAAGGTACCCGATGTTGCCTTGCGCAGGCCCGTCACCACTTCTGCGAGTTCGCGCTGGCCATTGCCCGCGACTCCTGCAATGCCCAGCACCTCACCCGCATGGAGGGAAAGGCATACATCTTTCAGTGCCGGCAGGCCGCGATCGTTGAGTGCCGACACGTGGTCAAGTTCAAGTACGACCTCGCCTGGCTGGCGTGGTTGCTTTTCGATCTGGAAAAGGATCTCACGCCCTACCATGAGGGTCGCAAGCTCTCGAGGAGAGGTATTTCTGGTGCTGGTCTCTGCGACTACCTTACCCTTGCGAAGGACCATGACTCTGTCTGAGAATTCCGTCACCTCTTCCATTTTATGGGTGATGAAGATGGCAGACTTGCCCTCGGCACGCATTGCGTGTACCACCCGGCTCAGTTCTCTCGATTCCTGGGGAGTGAGCACTGCGGTAGGCTCGTCGAGAATGAGAATTTCGGCGTTGCGGTAGAGCAGTTTGAGGATCTCCACCCGCTGCTGCTCACCGACAGAGAGCTGCCAGATGCTGGCATCAGGATCCACCTTGAGATGGTAGCGTGCGGAGAGATCCATCAGACGGGCACGCACCTTGTTCCAGTCTGGCACGAAGGATTCAGTATCGAGCCCGAGGATGATGTTCTCAAGCACGGTCATCGAGTCAACGAGTTTGAAGTTCTGGTGCACCATGCCGATGCCGAGTTTCTGGGCATCGCGGGGGGACTGTATGGCTGCCAACCTGCCATCAATGTAGATTTCGCCGGCATCCGGTCGGTACAGACCACAGAGAATGTTCATGAGGGTGCTCTTGCCCGCGCCATTCTCTCCCAGCAGAGCCAGAACTTCGCCGCGGTACAGCACGAGGTCCACGCAATCGTTGGCGAGGACACCAGGAAAGGATTTGGAAATCCCCCTCATCTCGACTTTCGGAATCGTTCGTTCATCCATGCTGCCGTTCCTGCACCATCGGGTTGCGGCACGCACCCATGGCGTGCCTGTGTTGCCGGGGGCCGCTCGCGGCCGGACCCCGGAAGGTACAAAAAACCGGCATGCGTCCTGGGGCGGAGGCATGCCGGCAGAACAGAGGACTTACTGTACTTTGCCGACTACACCTTCGACAAACCAGTCCATGGAGAGCTGTTTGTCATCGGGGATGACCTCGCCAGCCTTGTAGACGACCTTGCCGCTCTGATCCTTGATCGGTCCGGTGAAGATGCTCCATCCGCCGAGAATCTTCTTCTGTGCGGTTTCAACTTCCTTCTTTACAGCGTCAGGTACCTTGGGGCTGATCGCCGAGAGCTTCGCGATGCCATCCTTCAGACCGCCCCAGTACTGGTGGGTTTTCCAGGTTCCATCGAGTACCTGCCTGATTGTCTCGATGTAGTAGGTCTCCCAGTTCCATACCGCACTGGCGAGCACACTGTCGCCCACGAACTTGCCCATGTCGGAATCGTAGCCGATGGAGAACTTGCCGCGTTCCTGGGCAGCCTTCTGGGGTTCGGTGGTGTCCTGGTGCTGGGCGATGATGTCGCATCCCGCATCGAGCAGGGCTACGGCAGCCTCGCGTTCCTTGACGGGGTCATACCAGGTATTGGTCCATACGACCTGGACCTGAGCCCTTGGATTGACCGAGCGGACTCCGAGAGTAAAGCCGTTGATGCCGCGCACGACCTCGGGGATGGGGAAGGCGGCGACATAGCCGATCTTGTTCGACTTTGTCATGCGGCCGGCGATGATGCCGGTGAGATAGCGCGCTTCCTCGATGCGTCCGAAATAGGTGGCCATGTTCGGCGCCGTCTTGTAGCCGGAGCAGTGCTCAAAGATCACTTTCGGGAAATCCTTGGCGACTGCGAGTGTCGGATCCATGTAGCCGAAGCTGGTGGTGAAAATCACGTCATAGCCCTGGATGGCATACTGACGGATCACACGCTCGGCATCGGGACCTTCTGGCACATTCTCGATATACTTCGTCTCGATCTTGTCGCCGAAGTATTTCTGCAGGGCGAGCCTTCCGCGCTCATGCTCATAGGTCCATCCCAGATCTCCCGGGGGGCCGATGTAGACGAATGCGACTTTGAGAGGTTTCCTGGCTTGTGCGGTGGCGGGCAACACGAGCGAAACCATCATGAGAACCGCGAGCAGACCCAGTACAGTCTTTCTCATCGAATGGCTCCTTGTATGACAAGTGGATGGCGTACAACCGACGGCGATACGCCACGCCCGAACGGGCGCCATATCAGTGTAGAACGCTTTGGGTGCGCTGTCAAATGCTAATCGAATCGTACCTCCGGAGTCAGAAAATCCTTGTTGGCTCATATCGATCCTGGTTGGTGCCATCGCCGAGCTGACCCCAGGTGTTGTCGCCCATGGCATACACCGAGCCGTCGGCTTTCATGAAAAAGGAATGTCTGCCGCCAGCCTCGATGGCAATGACGTCGGTAGCGATGATGAAGGGTGAAGCATGATCCATTCCAAGACCGTCACCCAGCTGCCCATCAGCGTTTCTGCCGGCACCGAGCAAGGTGCCATCTGTCTTGAGGATGAGAGTGTGCCAGGCGCCGCATGACACTGCCGCGACATCGGTCATCACTGTGACAGGGGTAGTACTGCCGGTGGTGGTGCCGTTACCGAACTGCCCGTACTGGTTTCTTCCCGTGGCCAGCAAGGTGCCATCCTGTTGCAGTATCATCGAATAGTGCTCGCCGACGGCGACAGCTGCGACATTGTTCATTATGAACACGGGGCTCGTGCTGTCTGCTACAGAACCTGTGCCGAGCTGGCCGTACTGATTTCTGCCGGTCGCGTAGAGCGAGCCGTCATCACAGAGGATCATGGAATGCTCATCGCCGGGAGCGGTTGTGCTGACATGATTCATGATGAAGTACGGCACATTCCTGGTCTGGCAGAGTGGATCGCCGAGTCTTCCATAGGTTCCATCGCCTGTTGCATACAGAGCTCCGCCAGCTTTCAGAATGAAGGTGTGAAAGGCACCACCCTGCACAGCCAGCACTCCAGCATCGATGTATACGGGCACAGACCGCTCGGTCCATGTGCCGTCACCCAGCTCGCCCCATTCGTTGAGCCCTGCGGCCCAGAGTGTGCCGTCAGTTTTGATGATATGGGTATGGAAACCGCCAGCCGACATTGCCTTGACAGCATCCATGATCTTTGCGGGAGTGCTGCGATTCCATGGCTGGCCATCGCCGAGCTGACCATTCTGGTTGGAGCCTGTAGCCCAGAGTGAACCATCGCTCTTCAGAAAAAGCGTATGCTGGGACCCCGCTGAGATGCTGGTGATGCAAACTGGCTTCCAGAGCGCGTAGAGAGTGACGTTCGCATTGCCAATGGTGAAGGTGTCTCCTGGCGAGTAACTTGTGCCCGTACCAAGAGCATTCGTGTTCCAGCCCTCGAAGGTGTGGTTGTCTCGTGTAAGGTTGCCGGTATTGCCGAGCACCGTTACGGTGGCGCCTGGGGCGTACTGGTTGCCGTCAACTGGAACTGAACCGCTGGTAGCGCCATTCGGATGATAGGTTACGGTATGGGTCGTCACTCCTGGATAGGGAGGACAGGCGAGCAGCAGCAGCGAGCACAGGAGCGGCAGCCACTTCGTAATCCGTCTGCACATGACGAATTCCTCCTGCCCAGCCCTCACTGACACTACCTGCCCCTGAAGTCTGCGCCAGCATGATGCGCTCTTCCCATTTCAACCTATAGTGTGATGCTGGAGAGCTTGCAAGCCGGAACGGATGAGGCGCTCAGGTTTAAGTATTCCAGACAGGGGAGTGAGCCTTTTTCTACCCTCACTTGTTGGTGACAAAGGCTTCCTGGCTCGCTCCGGGGACCGACTTGGCGGTCAGTAGCCACTTTTTTGCTTCCTCAGCGGATGGATAGGGGCCTACCTTGACCTGATAATAGCTTTTGCCACTGATATCCTTGATGGTGATGATCGCGCTCAGATTGCGGGACGTAAACTCATCTCTGAGTTTTTCGGCAGTCGACTTTGAGGAAAAGCTGCCGACCTGAATCCAGTAATTGCCCGCCTGGGTGGCCTCGGGAGCGGGTGGCGAAACCTTGATAGCTGGCTCCGTTTTGGTAGGCGAGGGCGGAGCAGCCTGCGCAGCAGGGGTTGGCGCAGGTGGCGCAGGTTGTTTTACCGCAGGTTTAGCCGGGGCGGGAGCGGAAGCCGGAGGTTCAGCAGGTTTGGCAACGGGCTTCGTCTCCGTCGCAGCAGGAGCTGTGCCTGTCGTACCAGAGGTGGTCGGTGCAGCGCTACCGGTGGACGGGCTGGTATTCGATCCGCTGGCAGGAGAGACAATGACAATACGCGTATCGCTGCCGGAAGGGGAGTTCTGACTGGTTTCCTGTGTGCCGCTGCCTGATGGTTCGACGACGATGGTCGGCAGCGCGACATAATCAGTGGGCTCCTGGGGTTTTGCAGGCGAGCGACCCGTGATATCAAAGGGCTTGAGATCCGCATTCGCGACGGGAGGGAAAAGAAGCAGCGCTGCCGCTACTACAATCACGGCAAAGCCACACACAGCTATTGCAATCCACACGATCCTTCTGGAACGGTCAGACATGTCCGCACCTCGCTCTGATATTCATCGGCAGATTCGGGATGAAATTCAAGGGTTCCCGCACCGCAACGGCTCAGCTGTGGTGCTCCCTGTCTCCGGATCTCGTCATGTGCAGCAGCACTCTGTCGAGACCCTCGCCCAGCTCTACCAATGACCCGGAATTCCGGACATACCAGACTCGGGGAGTCTGGCGTGGGCGCAGGGTCCACAGCTGGCGCTGGCTCCAGATGCGGCTGATCGCATGGAGTATGCTGGCGCCATCTCGTCCTGCAGCTCTCTGCAGCCGCAGGTAGAGCGGGGCCTTGACTTCAATCACTGCTTCACAGCGGTTGAGGTGGGGGAAACGGTAGAGGAGTGCGGCATTGATGCAGAGCTGCTCTGTCCCCGCTGCCTCTGCTGCCTCGAGGCGGGCGTCAAGGAGTGAGAGCATCCGGGGATGCACAATCGACTCGAGTCGGCGCATTGCAGCCGCATCGCGAAACACCAGCGCACCGAGTATCTTTCTGTTGATGCGGCCATCGCCATCGAGAATGCCCGATCCAAATTCACGGGTAAGCCGTTCGGTTTCCAGACTCAGTGCTTCGTGTCCAAGCCGGTCCACATCGATGATTTCCCAACCCCGTTCTGCCAGAAGATTGGCTGCCTCGTTCTTGCCTGCACAGTAGCCGCCTGTCAGCCCAATAATTCTCATGCCGTCAGTTCCTCCTCCTGCTCCCTGCCATTTCACACGTGCATGGCGCCCCATGAAGGAGCAGACTCTATGCTCACCCGCAGAGGTATTTCGAGCTGCACCGCATGCTCCATCTCGTGACGGATCAGCGCCATGGCGCGCTCCGCCAGTTGTACGGGTGCTTCAAAAATCAGTTCATCATGAACCTGGAGCAGCATCTTTACCTCGGGTATGGCCTGCTCCAGCGCCTTTTGGACACGGATCATGGCGATCTTCACAATGTCGGCTGCAGTGCCCTGGATGGGGGTATTCACCGCCACTCGCTGTGCGCCCTGCTGCTCGGTCTTGTTGCGTGAAGTAATAGCAAGGATGCGTCTGCGTCGTCCGAAGAGTGTGGTCACATGTTCCGTGCTTTCGGCTTCCTCGATTGTCTTCCTTATAAAATCTGCGATTCCAGCATAGGTTGCGAAGTAGGCATCGATGAAGGCCTTGGCACGCCCATTCGGGATACCCAGATCCCTGGCGAGCCTGAAGGCACTCATGCCGTAGATCACGCCGAAATTGATGGTTTTTGCGATACGACGCTGGCTTGCATCCACCTCGGACTCAGGTATGCCGAATATGAAGGAAGCGGTTCGCCTGTGGATGTCGACTCCCTCCCGGAAGGCGGCCAGCAGGTTGGGATCTCTGGAAAGATGGGCCAGCACAGCGAGCTCGATCTGCGAGTAATCGGCGGATATGAGCACATGACCGGGTTCGGCGATGAAGGCGTCACGGATACGGCGCCCTTCCTCCTCCCGAATCGGGATGTTCTGAAGGTTTGGATCCCTGCTGGACAGTCGGCCGGTAGCTGCGCCTGTCTGCAGGTAGGTAGTGTGGATGCGCCCCCATCGTTCCGCAAGCTGGGCGAGTGGCTCGACATAGGTGCTCTTGAGCTTGGCGAGCATGCGGTAGCGCAGAATCAGCTCGGGTACGGGATCGAGCGGAGCGAGCTCTTCCAGCACCGATACATCGGTTGAGATGCCGGTTCTGGTTCGCTTCTGGATCGGGAGTTTGCGCTCTCCAAACAGCACCTCTGCGAGCTGTTTGGGTGACGCGATGTTGAAAGGATGACCGACGAGCTTATAGATCTCCTGCTCGATTCTTCCCATCTCAATTTCCAGTTCCGCACCATAGGCACGGAGCTTTCCGGCATCGACCCGAATGCCATGCTCCTCCATTTCGGCAAGAATGGGAATGAGGGGCATCTCGATTTCGTAGAATACCTTGCTGAGCCCTTCAGACTCCAGGGCTTCCCTGAAATGCCTGTAGAGTCTGTAGGTGAAGTCGGCATCCTCGCAGGCGTACTGAGTAGCGGGGGACAGAGCAACATCAGCGAACGTGCTGCCTTTGGGGACCACCTCATCGAATGCCAGGCCTTCGAGGCCAAGGTGGCGGGAGGCGAGGGTCGAGAGGCTGAAGGAGAGAGCCTCGGCGTCGAGTACCCATGCCGCGATCATGGTGTCGAACAGGGGGCGTCTGACGCGGATGCCTAGTCTGGCCAAGACGTGAAGGTCGAACTTGATGTTGTGACCGACGAGCACAAGCTCTGTCCCCGTTGCTGCTGGTGCTGCGGCGGTTGTTTGCACCTCCTTGCTGGGGGCTGCAGCGGAGCCTGCCCAGGCCTGATAGTCTGTCTCCATGCCGGCCAGGCGGGCGAGCGCATGGCGGGCTGCTTCGATCCCCACGCTCTGTCCCTCTGGATTGATGAGCGGCACATACCAGGCGATTCCCTCTTCGCAGCACAGCGAAAAACCGACCAGGTCTGCATGCAGGGGATCCAGCGACGTGGTTTCAGTATCCAGCGCGCATACGCCGGCAGCAAGACAGCGATCAATTACGCGCGTCAGGGTTGCAGCATCGAGTACCGCTTCGTAATGGGCGGGGACAGAGCTGCGCGAACCGGCTGCCTCGAGGCGAACGCTCGCTGGTTCGGATGGTCGAGAGGTCTCAAGGCTCGGCGACAGGGACGGTGCAAAGGGCTGAGCCTGCTCCAGCTCTGTCCCCATCGCTGCCTGTGCAGCAGGTGCAGCGGTTCCGGCAGCAGATACTGTGCTGAGATAGCGGCTGACCGTGACGGCCTCGGGTACCAGGCTTTTCATGTCATCAGCAAGGAAGAGGGGAGCTGCTCTGGTGTGATCCAGTCTCGCCACCAGTGCATCCGGTTCGACCATACATTCTGGTACGCTCTCGCAGAGCGTCACCAGTTCGCGTGAGACAAAGGCATCCTGCTTCCCTGCTTCCAGCTTCCGCCGGAGGGATTCCGGCTCTATTTCCTCCAGGTGCTCATAGATTGCGTCCAGACTGCCGAACTGCGCCAGCAGTTTCTGCGCGGTCTTGTCGCCGATGCCCTTTACTCCCGGCACATTATCTGAGACATCCCCTACGAGCGAGAGATAATCCCGGATCTGCGCAGGGGTCACACCCCATTCGGTGAACACGCCCTCGGCATCGATTTCCCGGAAACCGAATCCTTCTGCAGGCCTCAGCGCTCGTGTTCCGTTCCCAACCAGCTGGAGCAGATCCTTGTCGCCCGACACGATGAAGCATGCACGGCCTTCGCGCTCGCATTTTCTGGCCAGTGTCGCAATCACATCATCAGCCTCATACCCCTCGCACCGCAAGGCAGGCACGCTGAGCGCCTCGAGCAGAGCTTCCACCTTTGGGAACTGGGCCAGCAGGTCATCTGGCGTCTTCTGCCTAGTTGCCTTGTACGCCTCGAACTGCTGATGCCTGAATGTTGGGCCTCTGGAGTCGAGCACAGCTGCGAACAGCGCAGGCTTCCGCTGCTCGAACAGCGAGAACAGAAAGCGGAAAAATCCATACACCGCCGAGACATTCTCACCGCGGGAATTGCGCAGCGGCTTGCGGATGAAGGCAAAATATGCCCGATAGACAAAAGCATACACATCGAGCAGATAGAGTGGCGCTTTATCATGCGGCTGGGACATGGGCAGTCTCCTTGTGTGCAATCGTGTGGTGCAGGGATGGGAAGTGAGGCAACTGACCGTGCAATTGAAGCGGTGTCGCCATTGTAGCCAAATCAGCGGCTGCGCCGCCGGGCTTCTTCCCAGGTTTCGATAAGCTGGTACGCATTGTTGATCCGTGCACTCATCTCGGTAGCGCGCCGCAGAGCCTCAGGCTCATGCGTATGCCGGTCGGGATGGTGCTGTTTCAGAAGTTCCTTGTAGCGTGCCTTGACCTCGGCAAAGGGTGCATAGGGTGGAAGACCCAGAAAACGGTATGCATCTTCGACAGCCTTGCGTTCCTGGGCAAAGCGGGGATCCTCAGTGAACCGCCCCGATCCTCCTGGTCTCTCATGCCATCGTGACTGCTGCCCGGTAGTTTCCTCGAAGGGACTATGTCCTGGTCTGCTGCCCGTTCGGTTTTGCTCGCGATCGGGATTGAGAAACTGTTCCAGCTCCTCCCATGCATCGGCCAGATCAGGGTCGGAGAAGGGTTCGCGGCTGCCGAAGATACTGCTTCCATCGGCACCTGTCGCCGAGTTCACCCAGGATTTCACAAGCCTCTCGAGTCGTTCGAACAGCTGGTCCACACTCACCTCGCCATACAATACAGGAACATGCTAGCATGCAGATATCGCAGCGCTCTCACTATGCCAGGCTGCGAAGTGCGCCTGGTTCGCATCAGGCTGCGCACGCATCATAAGCATAGTCCACAGCCCTATTGGAGGCAAGCCATGGCGGAACAGACACCCCGCTGCATCGTCCTCGGAGGCATCAATCTCGATATCCAGGGCTTTGCCGGAAACTGGGGAGGGGACAGAGCTGAGGAAACCGGCTCCAGTCAACGTTTTCTGCTGCGTGATCCCATACTGCATGACTCCAATCCGGGGCGTGTGCACCGCACGCCGGGAGGGGTGGGGAGAAATATCGCCGAAAATCTGGCACGGCTTGAGCTCTGTCCCCAGCTGGTCACTGTAGTCGGAACCGGCGCGTCCTGGCGCAGTCTGATTCGTCATACCCGAGCGCTCGGAATAGGGCTCGACTGCTCGATCAGTATCCCTGGAGCGCCTCTGCCCGTCTACCTCTGTATACTGCAGGCGGATTGCGGCCTTCACACCGCAATCAGCGACATGCGGGCACTTGAGGCCCTCACGCCGGAAAGGCTCGAGCCGCTTCTGCCTCAGCTTGCGTCTGCCGATTGCCTTGTAGTCGATGCCAATCTGCCTCAACCTACCATTGCATGGATTGCTGCGAACTTCGGGCGGCAGCGGGGCTCGCGGGGGAGCTCACTGGGGACAGAGCTCTCTGATGGCATGAGACGCCCTCTGCTGGTTGCCGATACCGTCTCCGCTGCCAAGGCTGCCAGAATGCGCGACTGCCTGGGTGCGTTTGATATTGTCAAACCCAACCTTGCAGAAATGGCAGTACTGGCGGACACCACGATGGAGCCGGGCGGCCATGCTAATAGCGCCTCATTTGGCGCGCCATCCGATGTACCTCAAATCCCGGAATCTGCTTCCACCCTTGCCCTGGCACGCGCGCTCGCGGACCGCCTCCAGGCGCTCGGCAGAATGCCCGGCAGGCTTTTTCTCTCTCTGGGGACAGAGGGCATGTTATACCGATCGGCGAGCGAGGAAGGTCATCTGATGCTGCCACCTGCATCGCTCAGGCCGCCAATCGTCAATCGTTCGGGAGCAGGCGACGCCGCCTGTGCAGCCATCACCTGGGCTCATGTTCGGGCCAGAGCGTACGGGCTCACACCTTCAACAGAGCGGCAGGGGGAAGCACGAGGAACAGAGCTCGATCGTGCTCTGTCTCCGCGCTTCGCGGCAGCCCTCGCCATCAGCGCTGCGGTGCTTACCGCTTCCTCCCGCCGCACGGTGCATCGCAGGCTCTGTCCCCGCCTGCTGTGCGAAGCTGCTGCGGGATGGTATCCTGAGCTTGCGGAGCATATAAAGGAATTCATATAGAAAGAGGAGCAGCCATGAACCGGTATCTCGACGTGAGTGAAGAAGTTGCCGTTGCGCTCAAGACTGATATGCCAGTGGTAGCATTGGAGTCTACCATTATCAGCCATGGCATGCCCTGGCCGCGAAACCTTGAGACAGCCCTTGCGGTGGAGCAGGCTGTGCGTGAAGAAGGTGCCGTTCCTGCTACCATTGCCATCATCAGAGGACGGATCAAAATCGGACTGACCCGTGAGGAACTCCAGGCCTTTGCAGATGGCTCCCTGCATCCCATTAAGGTTTCTCGCCGTGATCTTCCTGCTGTCATAGCCCGTCAGGAGAACGGGGCGACTACGGTAGCCGGCACCATGATCGCAGCAGCAATGGCCGGCATTCGTGTCTTTGCTACCGGTGGCATAGGTGGGGTACACCGCGGTGCTGAACATTCCTGGGATGTCTCCGCCGATCTTGAGGAACTGGCCATGACCTCAGTTGCAGTCGTGTGCGCAGGCGCAAAGGCCATCCTCGATCTGCCCAAGACCACGGAGTACCTTGAAACCCGAGGTGTGCCCGTAATTGGCTACGGTACGGATGAGCTGCCCGCATTCTACTCGAGAGAATCCGGCATAGCTCTGTCCCTCCGCGCCGACACCCCTGAAGCCGTAGCCCGCATGCTTGCCGCAAAATGGAACCTGGGGCTTGCAGGTGGGGCCGTGATCGCCAATCCAATCCCCAATGAGCAGGCCATGCCAGGCGAGATCATTGAAAAAGCCATTTCCACCGCGCTCGCGGAGCTTGCACCCAGGAATATACAGGGCGCAGCAGTGACCCCCTATCTGCTGGCTCGAGTGGCGGAGCTCACCGGCGGCGATTCGCTGGACAGCAACATTGCACTCGTGATGAACAATGCGCGCCTTGCAGCCCGCATTGCGGCAGCACTCACTGCCATGGAGGACTGAACACCATGCGCACCTCTACAGTATGGTGGACCGACCTGCATACCAGACCTGGGCGCAGCCTTCTGGCAAAATTCGAGCAGCTCCTGGTTGCAGCCGGAATAGATACCATCGATGTTGCCCACAAGTTTGTCGCCATCAAGATCCACTTTGGCGAACCGGGCAACCTTGCCTACATTCGACCCAACTATGCCCGCACCCTTGTGAGCATGCTGCAGCAGCGCAAGGCCATTCCCTTCCTTACCGATTGCAATACGCTCTACAAGGGACGCCGTGCCAATGCAGTCGACCACCTGCAGAGCGCCTGGGAGAACGGATTTGAACCCCTCACAATAGGCTGCCCGATCATCATCGCCGATGGGCTCAAAGGCACCGACCAGCGCGACATTCCTACCGGCTGCAGGCACTGTCCCACTGCCCATATCGGCAGTGCCATTGCGGATGCGGATATCATCATCTCGATGAACCATTTCAAGGGGCACGAGCTGACAGGCATCGGGGGAGCACTCAAGAATATCGGGATGGGTTCGGGCTCTGTCCCCGGAAAACTCGCCATGCACTCCGACAGCAAGCCGACCATCCGCGAGCAGCACTGCACCGGCTGTGGCCAGTGCGAACGCAACTGTGCGCACGATGCAATCCATGTGAACAGCGGCAAGGCAAGCATCGACTATGTGCGCTGTGTCGGCTGCGGCCAATGCATTGCAGTCTGCATGTTCCGCGCCGCAGTGCCGCGGTGGGACTCGAAGACCACCCAGGAAAAGATCATGGAGTATGCGAAAGCCGTGCTGACAGGCAAGCCTTCCTTTCACATCAATTTTGTGACCTCGGTATCCCCCAATTGCGACTGCAACGCCGACAATGATATCCCCCTCGTCCATGACCTTGGCATTGCCGCATCATTTGATCCTGTGGCGCTGGATCAGGCTTGTGCTGATATGGTGAACGCTGCTCCGGTCAACCCTGCAAGCAGCATCGCCGAGGCCTGGATGCGTGCGGACTCCCACCGTACAGACTCGCAACCCGACAAGTTCACGCTTGCCCAGCCCCGCACCGACTGGCGACTTGGCCTTGCATATGCCGAGGAGATCGGTCTGGGCAGCAGAAACTATCAACTTGAGATACTGCACTAGAAAGGAGCATGGGAAATGAAGCTGCTGCGCTGTCTCCATAAGGATCGCATCTGGAATGGGACGCTCGATGCTGAAGATGGCCAAACCTTCACAGTCCTGCAATCCGGGGATCAGGGCACCGGCATCACCCCGAAGGTAATGCTCAGGGATGCTGCGCCAGTGCTGAGGGAGGATGGTTCGATACAGCTGGGTGAGCCTGTGGGCTCTGTCCCCCTCGATCAGGTACGAATCCTCGCGCCCTGTGTGCCGAGCAAGGCTGTCTGTATCGGGCTCAATTACCGCGATCATGCCAGGGAGCTTGGATTGCCTTTGCCCGCAGCGCCTGTCGTGTTTCTCAAACCTTCAACCTCTCTGCTCGATCCTGATGGTACCATTCAGTATCCTGATCTCTCGCACAGAGTCGACTATGAGGCGGAGCTTGTAGTAGTCATCGGGAGGACCGCCCGGCATGTGAAGCCAGAGGCTGCTACGGCCCATATCCTTGGCTACACCTGCGGCAACGACGTCACTGCCCGTGATCTTCAGCCAAAAGACGGCCAGTGGACTGTAGCGAAATCCTTTGATACGTTCATGCCGCTGGGCCCGTGGATTGCAACAGACCTCGATCCAGCTCACCTGGAAATCAGGGCAATCCACAATGGCAGGGTAGTGCAGCACTCGAATACATTCAATCTCATTTTTGGCGTATGCGATCTTGTTGCCTACCTGTCGAGCATCATGACGCTGCTTCCCGGTGATGTCATCATGACGGGCACTCCCTCCGGCATAGGGCCGATGCAGCGTGGCGACCGGATCGCCATCGAAATCGAGGGCATCGGCCGGCTGGAAAACACCGTAGGCTAGATCCGGCATCCCCGGGCACGCCGGGCAAATCGGCTGTGGGCGGGCAATGGGGACAGAGCATGGAGGGGTGATAGGGACCGAGCATGAAGCGCGCCTGCCAGGGACAGCAGGCGGGCAACACAAGGGGACAGAGGCTGAATACAATGGTACTTTCAAGGGTTGTGTCGATTTTTCTGCTCATGGCGGTTGGCTACCTTGCACGCAGGGCAAGAGTCATTGAGGCACAGGGAATCAAGACCATTTCCTCGATCGTGCTCAACGTGACACTGCCATTCACCATTCTTTTCAGTTTCGACAGAAGCATCCCCTTTTCCGCGGCGGCCGACCTTGTCCGCATGGCGATCTTCTCACTGGCCATCCATGGGCTGCTGGCCGCTGCAACCCGGTTCGCATATGGCAGGCTCATGTTTCGTGCAGAACCCCTGTCGAGCCGCAAGATTCTTGCCTACATCACCATCTTTTCAAACTGTGGCTTCATGGGCTTTCCCGTCACCGAGAGCGTGTTCGGCAAGATCGGGGTCATGTATGCCTCGATCTATGTCATTATTTTCAACATTTTCGTGTGGACCTACGGTGTCGCACTTCTGGCCGGCAGCGAGACTGCCCGTCCTCCTCTCAAGGCTATAGTGCTGAATCCGGGAAATATCGCGGTGGTGGCAGGACTCGCGCTGTGGCTCGCTCCCTTCCAGCTTCCAGAAACCATTACCTATGCGTTCAATCTCGTCGCGAACTGTACGACCCCTCTTTCGATGATCGTCGTAGGTGCCACGCTCGGTGGCCTGCCTCTGAAAGGGCTGTTCAAGGGGACAGAGGTCTGGATAGGAACCATTATAAGGCTTGCTCTGGTGCCTGCTGTAATCTGGTTGCTCTTCCAGGCTTTTGGTCAGTATGGAATGGCTGCCCGGGTCGCGGTATTCCTGACAGCGATGCCCGCTGCAGCCCAGACCGTCATCTTCGCCGAGCGCTACGAAGCCGATATCGCGCTTGCCAGTCGCATCGTTTTCATCTCGACCGTGCTCTCAGTGCTCACCATTCCCATCGCCGCTCAGTTGCTCTGAGGAGCCCTGCCAGGAAGCCCTGTTGCTCGCAGGCTGGAAATGTGCAAGCTAGCCAGTGTCCTGCCGGCCCCAGAAATGCCGGGGAACCGAAGCGGAGCTGCTGGGCGGCTACGGGGGACAGAGCTCATTGCCTTGGCGTAGGGAAAAGGGGACAGAGCTCCGGTAAGAGGGTCATCAACGGCATCATGAAGGGGACAGAGCTCGAAATTCCCCTCTGACAAGGGCCATCCCGCCCCCGCTTGCCTAGCCCCCATACAAATCACCATCACCCTTGACGAGCCTGCCTAAAACGGTGATTATTACTTCGAACGCTTGGACGCACTGCCGCCGAGACGTGACCATCCCGACTCGTTTTGCAGATGCTCCCGGCCAAGGGAGATTACTGTGTCGCTGATTGCATGCAAGGATGTCTCATATTGGTATGAAGGCAGGCCTCAACCTGCCCTCAGCCATGTAACTTTCACTGTTGATCAAGGCGAGTACATTGCGCTCGTTGGCCGCAATGGTTCCGGCAAGAGCACGCTTGTGAGACTCATCAACGGCCTCCGTACGCCTTCCTCGGGTAGTATCCGTGTTCTTGGCCTCGACCCGGCTGATCCCGAGCACCAGGCAGAGGTGCGTGCTTCTATAACAATGGTCTTTCAATCCCCGGCTGACCAGATTGTTACGAGCTGTGTCGAGGAGGATATTGCGTTTGGCCCCGAAAACCTCGGCCTCCCACGAACAGAGATTGCTGCGCGTGTCGATGAAGCGCTCGAAATGGTGGGACTTACAGCCTTCCGCACGCGACCGACCAGGTTTCTCTCAGGAGGACAGCTCCAAAAGCTTGCGCTCGCAGGAGCCATCGCGATGAGGCCGCGCTGCATCGTGTTCGACGAGGCAACCAGCATGCTGGATCCCCGTTCACGCAAGGCGTTGCTCGAACTCATGGATACCCTGAAGAATCAAGGCATCACAGTGATTCATGTGACGCACGAGATGGAGGAGGCGGCGCGCGCCTCGCGGGTGATCCTGCTTGATCAGGGAGAGCTTGTGTTTGATGGCTCACCGACTCGATTTTTCAGTGTCGAAGCGTGCTCTGTCCCCGGCACTTCCTCCGACATTTCCGCACCTGCGTCTCCCAATAAGCGAATCGAGCCAGACAGTGGCCAGACAACGCTGCCGGAGCTCTATGGACTTGAGTTGCCAGTCAATCTGCGCTTTGCCAGGATGCTTAGGCTCAGTGTCTCCCCTGGCGCTGGTCCGGCTGAAATAGTGGCACACCTCATCCCCTCCCTTGCTGCCGCCAGATCTGACGCCATGCAGGCTGCAGGGCTATCCGAAAGCTCGACCTGCGCACAGATACGCAAAGGCGATGACGATGGGGACAGAGCACTCCAGCATCCCACTACGCAAGACTTCGCCGAACCTGACTTCATGCTCTCTGATGTTCACTACCATTATCTGGCCGGCACCATGTTCGAATACCCTGCGCTCCAGAACATCACCATGGCCATACCCCGAGGTGCAAAGGTCGCCTTCATCGGGCATGCCGGATCCGGAAAGTCTACCTGCCTCCAACTCCTCAATGCCCTGCTCGTTCCTACGAAAGGCGAGGTACGATCCCTCGGCATCAACACGAGAGAAGAGCATGTTGCCAACAAGCTGCGAAGCTCTGTCCCCCTCGCGATACAGCGCCCAGAAACCGCCCTGTTCGAGACCTTTACCGGTGACGACGTCGCGTTCGGGCCTCGTAACCTTGGAATAACAGGTGCCCAGCTCGTCGAGCGGGTACGAACCTGGATGAATGCGGCCGGCCTGCCTTATGAGGAATTCCGCGACAGACAGATCCGCACGCTCTCTGGAGGCGAGAAGCGCCGTGCGGCACTTGCCGGTGTCTTTGCCATGGAGTCCCGCGCCATACTGCTTGATGAACCATCGGCTGCACTCGACCCACAGACTAGGACACGAATCTGGTCCATCATCAATCGAGCCTCGGAGCGAGGGACCACAGTCGTATTTGCCACCCATGCGATGGAAGAAGCAGCGGGGGCGGATCTCGTGGGCATCTTTCACGAAGGGAGACTTGTGGCGTTCGGTCTGCCTTCACAGATTTTTGGCGAGCATTTTGATCCGGGATGGAATATCGAGCGACCCTTCCTGTATGCGATGCTCCATGAGCTTTCGGTGAGAGGATTTCGCTTGCCTTCTCTTCCTGGCACACTCGAGGAACTTGCAGGCTTGCTGCTTCCGATGCTTGGCCAGGGCGTAGGAGCAGACGCAGATGAGGCTGCGAAAGCTTGCCTGGGCTCACTGCATGAGCTCTGTCCCCCTCGCACCGGCTCTCTGGCTGAAAATGAAATCACGCCTGCAACCGCAGACAGCAAGGATCCTCCTGACATCCCGGCTCGATCTCTATCTCAGGACAAGCAGAAACTCCCTGGTACGGATGAGGCACAGCCATGAAAAGCCTCGAATTTTTCCGCAATATATCAATTGGGCAGTACATCGATATTGCATCTCCCATGCACGCTCTCCATCCCGCAGCAAAGTTCGCGCTTCTCTTCTGCATCTCGATCCTCGCCTTGACGGCGCCTACTTTTGCAGGAGCCGGAGCAGCGCTGCTGGTCGCAGTTCTCTGCATCCTTCTTGCTCGCCTGCCTCTGGGCATGGCAGCCAGACCCCTGAAGAGCCTTCTGTACGTTGCAGTGTTGACGATACTTCTTCAGTTTGTGTTCAGCTGGCCCGGTGATCAGTCACTGCGAGTCTTGAGCCTTGGCACATCTCTCCATGCTCTGTCCCTCACGCTGTACGAAACGGGCATCGTTGCTTCCATAGTCATCCGCGCTGCCGCCATGATGCTGACCCTTGGCTGGTTTACGTCGATCATCACCGAGCAGGACGCCATTCGGTCGATAGAACGTTTTCTCCGCAAGGCGCTCAGAGACTCCACCATTGCTCACCAGGCAGCGCTGGTGTCCGCCATGGCTCTTCGATTCGTGCCTATCATCGCAGGCGAGCTGGAGGACATTGTGAAGGCGCAGGCGAGCAGGGGAGCCAGTTTTGGAAGCGACACCCGGAATCCCATCGCCAAGGCAAGGGCATATCTCCCTCTCTTTGTGCCGGTGACGATCAGAGCGCTTGAGCGAGCCGAGCTGCTCGCCGAGGCGATGGAGGCGAGGTGCTACACCGGCAGAGGCAGAACTGAACAAGCTCTGTCCCCCATACCGAAATCCCAGATCCTTCTCATTCTTGGCGCATTGCTGGCAACAGCTGCGTTGTGGTGGGTGGATCTGACACTATGCAAGCCCTGGATTCGACCATACTGAACTCACTGTGCGAGCAGGGGTCCGTTGGATCCCCACAGTGGCAGAAAAGGCGGATACCAGGCAGGAGTCTGGCATGGCTACACAACAGAAAGCCTCAGGGACCTCATGGGTTCGCAAGATGATTGTAGCAGGAGCGTTGAGTGCAGTCTCAATCGCGCTGTTCCTCACGCCGTTCGGCTACATACCATGGTTTGCCGGAGCCTCGCTGACGGTGATGCACGTTCCAGCCATCATTGGCGGGGTTCTGGAAGGACCCGTGGTCGGAGGGGTCATTGGTGCAATATTTGGTATTACTAGCCTCATCAAGGCTGCAACTGCTCCCCAGGGACCAATCGATGTCTTCTTTACCAACCCACTTGTATCGGTAATTCCGAGAATTCTGGTAGGCATTGCGGGCTGGCTCATTGCGACGCTGCTCCGCGGGCTCAACCGCCAGCTGGGTTACCTTGCGGCAGGGGCTGTAGGATCACTCACGAATTCCGTGCTTGTGCTCGGTGCGCTCGTGCTGTTGCAGGCCATCCCGCTTCAGTTAGCCGCCAGTGTGTTTGTTGCCAACAGCCTGGTAGAAGCGGTTGCAGCAGCAATTCTCACCGCTGGTGTAGTATCGGCATGGAAAGGCATCGAACACGGCAGATCGCGCTCGCGCCTGGCTGACGAAGCATGATGGCTCAATCATCTCTGCACCTGGCGATTGATATCCGCAACCGCATCGCCACCATTGGCCTCTACGACCACAGCCGCTGGCTTGCCATCCGCCGCATCGGCGTGCACCCCGGCCGCACCAACGATGAATACGCATACTTTCTGCGTACAATGATGGACACCACGAAGGGCCCAACCATGGGCACCATTATAGGCACCATTATGGGGACAGAGCATGCTGAAGAGAGCAACAGCAAGCGGTCTTCTCTTCCTCTGCAGACAGCCTGGATTTCCAGTGTGGTGCCGCATGCCACTGATGCATTCATCGAAGCAGTACGGCAGGAGTTTGGTATCGAGGCAGGGCTGATTGGCCCTGGCGTGAAAACTGGCCTCAAGATCCGGACCGATACGCCGGGTGAGGTCGGGGCTGATCTTGTCTGTGCAGCGGTTGCGGCAAAGCAATTATGCTCTGTCCCCTGCATCATTGTCGATTTTGGGGTAGCGATTACCTTGAGTGCGCTGAATGGAGCGGGGGAGTTTGTGGGTGCTGCCATTGCGCCAGGGCTTGAAGCTTCGGTAGATGCGCTAAAAGAAAACGCAGCTCAGCTGCCGGAAGTAAAGCTTGCTTTTCCGATGCGAGCAATTGGTGCATCTACTGCTGATGCCATACGTTCAGGAGTGGTTCTTGGTGCAGCAGGGGCGGTTGAGTCGCTTATCAGCAGGTTTTCAATTGAATTGCATTCCAGCTCTGTCCCTCAGCCTTCAGGTAGCACCAATTTGCAAGCAAGATCTGCCTCTCCAACAATCGTGGGTACCGGCGATTCGCTTGGCAAGGAAATACTTGCCAGGCTTGGCCATACTACCTTTGAGCCAAATCTTGTCCTGGATGGAATTAGAATTATAGCTTCGATGAACTCACATCGGTGATGAAAGCCTTGCGATGATGGACCATTGGCTTCCTGCCAATGTTTGGGGACAAAGCGTGCCTTTCATAGAATGCATGCTCTGTCCCCACTTTTTTCCCCAAAAAAATTGAAGCAACCAGCATTCTCTGTGCGTGTATACAGATGTATGAGAAAGCCAAGGCAGTTGCTCCCCGGGGCGCGGTACCACGTGATCGCAAGAATCAACCGTGGCGAGTTTCTTTTCAGGAATGAAAAATTCAAGGAACTTTTCCTCGCCATACTGCGCAGAGCCAAACGCAAATATCGATTTGCCATCGAGACTTTCTGCGTTATGGACAGCCATGTTCACTTGATTATCCGCCCTGCGACGGGAGAGTCGCTCTCTCGCATCATGCAGTGGATCCTTTCAGTCTTCGCGCAGCATTACAATCGAATACACAACCTTTTCGGCCATGTCTGGTGTGGCAGGTTCAAGAGCTATATTCTTCATACCGATCAGCAGCGGCTGAAAGCACATGCTTACATAGCGCGTAATCCAGTGGCAGCAAAAATGGTACCATCGATCTGCAGCTATCAGTATTCAGCAGTATCCCTTATCCTGGCAGGAGATTTCAGTCTGGTAGAAAGACCTCCCACAGAGATCCTGCTCATGTACCACGCTCTAGACAGCGATCCCTCGCTCATTGCCATGGCTGCACTCTGGCCAGAGACTATAGAAAAATAGAAAAGGCCGCCTTTTGTTGGCGGCCTCAAAGCTCCCCCGCGGTGGCTCGAACACCGGACCCAGTGGTTAACAGCCACTTGCTCTGCCAGCTGAGCTACAGGGGAACGTCTGTCATTCAGACGACCAGCACTATAACCAAACCCCGCAAGTTTTGTCAAGAGTATTGAGCACAATTCTGATGTGCCTAAGAACGACTCTCGATTTCAATCAAAAAGAGCCTTGACCTCGGGCAAAGTCTCGGCAACTATGTATCTGCTGCGAACGCACGCGAAGCTCTGTCCCCCTGTGTCACTGTCATGCTACAAAGGCAAGAGCTTTCCATGCGCGAGCTGGTGAACATCGAGGGCACTTCTCCTGCGCGAGTGCCGGATAATAGAGAAAGGAACTGTCATGGACCGTGTCAAGATTGCCATTACGTGCATCGAGCCTGTTATCTATGGCGAGGTGTATCCGATTTTCGAAGACAGCCCCTATCTCATCATCGTCGATGAGTACAATCGAATACAGAGATATCAGCCGCTTCTGACAGCATCGCTGAAATCGGAAGCCAAAGTGGACTGGCTCATCAAACGGGGTGTGAAAATCCTCATTACCGGCTCTATCAAAGATGAGTGGTTTCAGGTTCTTACCAGAGCCGGAGTGGCCCTCGATTGGCGTGCTTTTGGTTCCGTCAAGGAATGTGTGAACTGGGCTCGCCGGTTTTCCAAGGAGATCCAAGCGCGCATAATCTACGATCCAGCCTATCGATGCAGGCTGGAAAAAGACAAGCGCCCTTCACTCAAGAAACTGAGCTGGTCTGAGCGATACCTTAACCCTCCAAAGATTGACTATCCTCCCACTGCTGACCCGAGAAAAGCACCAAGGAAAGGCGGCCGTCTGCTCCGTCCCCGCTCAGAAGACGAAGACGAAAGCTGGATCTGAGCCGCTCCATTTGCCTGAAGGGCCAGCGCTCAATGCTCATCCTGCTGGCCCAGCTTCCCTTTCTTTGCCACCTCCAACGCAGCTTTCAGCAGGCCGCCTTTGGCAGGTTGGGGGACAGAGCTCGATTGTGGCTCAGGCTCAACCGCTGGCATCTGCTTCTCCTGTGGAGTAGCCTGCACGGGGGTTGGAGCCTGCGATTGCTTTATGGAGTGAGCCTGCGTTGGTTTTTGCGAATTCGCCGCTTTCCTGGCTTCTTTCTTCACTGCCTTTTTGGGTTTCCGAGCCTCTTTGCCTGGCTCTCGCTTGGTGCGAGACGGTTTTTCTGCAGGTTGAGGGGTGGCCAGAGAAGGCGGTGTAGTAGCGGACGATGTATCGTCAGCATCGAACTGCAGGTTCATGCTCTGTCCCCGCCCGGCGCACACCACCTCAAGCCCCACCACAACACGATCAGTTAGGCGGATGCCCTGCGCCTGCCTGCTGCGGATCGGCGTGTCATCAGCATGGAATACCTCGCGGTCTTTCTTGGTTCGCGGTTTGGGCTGATACAGCAACGCAAACTCATACCCCTCTCCCAATGCAAAACCCAGTATCTCAGCGCCTTCTGGTACCAGGCTGTAATCCTTTCCTGTGATCCATGCATCAATCACCGTTCGCTTGATATACGCTCCATCTGAGAGCGCTCCCCCCGCACCACCCACCCCATTTCCACCAAGCCTGTAGACCAGTGTGATGGGGACAGAGCTCACACGCTCCTTTTCAGCTACAGTAGCCCATAGCAACCCCTTTCCCACAAACAATCGCTCCGGCACCGGCACAACCGAATAGATCCCATTCTGCCGCAGCACCAGCAGCCGGTCGAACCTGGACGCCTCGAGCAGCTTCTCTCCCGAGACCTCTGTCCCCAAATAACCGCTCTCTCCATCATACCGCACAGCCACGTCTCTCCTGGCCACTTGTTTGACCGCTACCTTCCCAAATGCCTCTATCCTTGTTTTTCGCGGCCAATCAGCCTTCAGCTGCTTGATGAAACCTTCCAGCACCCCGATCGCATATTCCACCAGATTACCGAGACGTCGCTCCACCTCCTCGAGCCGGGCCTGAATCCTGACCATTTCCTCCTTGGCCCGTTCAATATCGTAGAGCGAAATCCTCCTGATCGGGATTTTCAGAAGCCTCTCGATATCATCTGCAGAGAGCAGATCAGTGATCGCAAGCTTGGCTGGTTTGTGCCCCTCTGCCTGCCTGTCTCCCGCGGCATCTTTCAGCTCTGTCCCCTTTGCTTTTCCCCTCGTTGTTCCCTTTGATCTTGAAGAAGATCTTGAAGAACTTTCAGCCGCCCCCTTGCCAGCACCTTGCGCACTCTCAGCCTGAAGCGCTGCCGACAACCCCTTGAGCGCAGCCAGCTCCCGCACGAAAGGACGGAAGCCCTCAAGCACGGCAGCTATCACCGCCTCGCTGGTCTTCTTGTCCTCAATCCGCTTGTAGATCCTCTCCTCGATGAAAATCCTCTCCAGCGTCCGTGCGAACAGCTCTGCTCTGAGCTCTGTCCCCTCAATCTCGAGCTCCCGGCGCAGCAGCGTGAGCAGCCGCCCCGCATGATGCCGCACGATCTCCGAAACCGACAGCACTGCCGGCTTCTCATCCCTGATCACCAGGCAGTTTACAGAGATCGGCACCTCGCAAAGGGTGAAGGCGTAGAGCGCATCCACTACCTCCTGCGAGTACACACCACGCGCCAGTTTCAGCTCGATCTCCACCTTGTCGGTCGTGAAATCGGAAATCGACACAATCTTCAGATGCCCCGCCCGGACAGCTTCCTCAATACTCGCAATCAGTGCCTCGGTGGTCACACCGAACGGAACCTCCCGGATCACGATCCTCTTTGGATCCGACACATCCAGACTGGCCCGTACCCTGATGCGACCATTCCCATCCTCGTATTCAGTGCAATCAGCCACTCCTCCTGTCGGAAAATCCGGCAGCAGCGAGAAGCTCTGTCCCCTCAGGCACGCAATCTCCGCCTTCAGCACCTCCACGGGATTGTGCGGCAGAATGCGAGTGCTCATCCCAACCGCGATTCCCTCCGCGCCCATCAGCAGGACCACCGGAATTTTGGCAGGGAACATCACCGGCTCACGATTCCTGCCATCATAGCTGTCCACATACTCTGTAATCTTCGGGTTGTAGAACACATCCTTGGCGAACTGAGAGCACTTGCATTCGATATAGCGAGGCGCGGACGCCTCATCGCCCGTCACCGGATTGCCAAAATTCCCCTGCGTCTCGATGAACAGCCCCTTGTTCGCCAGCACCACCAGCGCGGAGCCAATCGACTGATCCCCATGCGGATGGTACTTCATGCAGTGCCCCACCACATTCGCGACCTTGTGAAACTTGCCGTCATCCATCTCGAACAGCGAATGCAGAATGCGGCGCTGCACCGGCTTGAGCCCATCCTCAAGCTCCGGTATCGCACGATCCTTGATCACATAGGACGCATAGTAGAGAAAATTCTCAGTCAGCAACTTCTTGATGTATGCCACGCATGCCTCCGCGTACCGCCTGTCATCGAGCTCTGTCCCTCTGCAGGCTGCCGCCGCCGTTGCGGCTGCAGCTCTGCCCCCCTCGCTGTCTCACCCTCACACTCTCACTCATCACGAGCTCTGTCCCCCATCATCGGCCTGCCAGCCCTCTACGAGCCCCGCCGTCAGCCCCTACCAGCCCGCCTTTATCCCCTCACAGATCCGCCACCAGATTCTCCATGATGAACACCCGCCGTTCCGGCGTGTTCTTGCCCATGTAGAACTCCAGCAGCTCGGGGACAGAGGCGAGCGTCTGGATATCCACCCTCACCAGCCGGATATCCGGCCCTATGAACTGCCCGAATTCCTTGGGACTGATCTCGCCCAGCCCCTTGAACCGCGTGACCTCGATGCCCGGCGGCAATGCTCTGTCCCCCATCGGTGCTCTGTCCCCCGCCGTGCCCCCCTCCGCATCCCCAGTCGAACCTCCCGCAGTGGCCTTCGCCGTCTTCTCGAGCGCCTCCGCGCGCTGCCCCACCTGCGTGCTCTGTCCCCGCGCCAGCGCCCGTATCGCCTCATCTCTCTCCTTCACGGAGTAGCAGTAGCGGGTCTCCTTCTTCGGGCGCACCCGGAACAGCGGCGGTTCCAGCAGATACACCCGCCCCTGTACCACCAGCTCCTCAAAATAGGTGAGGAAGAACGTCAGTAGCAAATTCCGGATATGGAACCCGTCATAGTCAGCATCCGTCGCGATCACGATCCTGGCGTAGCGCAGCCCGTCCACCGAGTGCTCTGTCCCCAGCGCCATCATCAGATTGTACAGTTCCTCATTCTTGTAGATCGCGCTCCGGGGACGCCCGTACATATTCTCCGGCTTGCCGCGCAGGCTGAAAATCGCCTGCGTCATCACGTCGCGCGCCGCCACCATGGAACCCGCCGCCGACTGCCCCTCAGTGATGAAAATGGTCGAGCGCTGCGCCTGGTCCACGATCTCCCGGTCGCGCTTCGAGAGCCTGGCGAGTGCGAGCTCTGTCCCCGCCGCAAGCTCTGTCCCCATGGCAGCCTCCCCGCCGGCCCCCGCCACCCCGAGCCCGAGCCCACCAGCCTCCCTGCCAGCGAGCTCTGTCCCTATGCCCGCGTCCTCCAGGCCGGCAGGCCCACTCGCGCCATCCAGCCCCGCCGAGGCGAGTATCTCGAGCCCGTCCTGCAGGTGGATCTTGCAGTCCTTGAGGTTCGGAATCTTGAGCTCAATCTTGCGCGCTGCCTCCTTCGCCTCCTTGCGCACGATGTTGAGCTCTGTCCTCAGCTTCTCGTTAGTGAGGATCTTCTCCTGCAGCGCCCGCGCCGCCTGCGGATTGCGCCGCAGAATCTCATCCAGCCCCTTCTTCACTTCCTGCAGAATCCACGGCCGCACCTCCGCATTGCCCAGCTTGTTCTTGGTTTGGCTCTCGAACAGCGGATTGGCGATCCTGATCGCAATCGCCGCCGCAAGCCCCTCGCGTACGTCCTCCGCGCGGTACGAAGTCTGGAAGAACTCGTTCACCGCCTTCACAAAGCCCTCACGGAATGCCGAGAGGTGCGTGCCTCCATCGGAGGTGAACTGCCCGTTCACAAAGGAGAAGTGCTCCTCGCCATACTCCCTGGTGTGCGTGAAGGCAAACTCGATCCTCTCGCCCCTGTACCAGCCGATATCGTAGAGCGTCGTGGCTCCCAGCTCGCGGGAGAGCAGGTCGTACAGCCCGCGCTCGGCTTTGAACTCCGTGCCGTTGAGCACGAGGCAGAGCCCCGGATTGAGGCAGGCGTAGTTCCACAGCCGTTTTTCGATGAACTCGAGGTTGAACGAGTAGTCGCCGAAGATTTCCTCGTCCGGTTCGAATTCCACGAGGGTGCCTGCCTTCTCCCTGCTGGTGCCTTCGCGCTGCTCCTCGAGCACGCCGCGGGCAAAGCACGCCTCGACAAAGCGGCCCTCGCGGTACGAGACCACCCTGAAGCGCCTCGAGAGCGCATTGACAGCCTTGGTGCCGACGCCGTTGAGGCCCACGGAGAACTGGAACACTTCGTCGTTGTACTTGGCGCCGGTGTTGATGGTAGAGACGCACTCGACCACCTTGCCGAGGGGAATACCCCGTCCCCAGTCGCGCACTCTGACCCGGGAGCCTTCGATGGTGACTTCGATGCGGTCGCCGGCTCCCATGATGTGCTCGTCGACGGCGTTGTCGATCACTTCCTTGAGGAGGATGTAGATGCCGTCGTCGGGGCTCGAGCCGTCACCCAGACGGCCTATGTACATGCCCGTGCGGAGCCTGATGTGCTCGAGGGAGGAGAGGGTCTTGATCTTGGATTCGTCGTAGACAGGCATGGGTTTCACATCCTGTATGCTAGCATGAGGAGGGGAGGGGGGTACAGAGTGCACGCGCCTGCCGGACCCTCTTGCTGCCGTGCACGCTCATGTGGCTGACTCGGGTCACCAACCTTAGAGAATGAGTCATATTTTACAGATGTATATCTTATCATTCGAGTCAACAACCTCTTGCGCATTTTTGGGGAGCGAGGTATAGTGTTCACGCAATGAACGTGGCAGGCGGGTCCCAGCCCCCGTCTGTCATGAAAATGATATGAAAAAGAATATCTTCGCAGTGCAGAGAAAAGTCATCCATACAGTTTTATCCGGCTGGCGCTTGTGATGAGCGCTTTGCTCCTATCTCGTGCGAGGGAGAAGCCTCATGCGACAGCGTCCTGCTCTCCAGAGCCAGCGTGTTGCGGCCGCGGCCGAGGGGCGGGACTATGGTCCCTCATACTG
>JAOABY010000030.1 GCA_026418115.1 Spirochaetaceae bacterium
GAGTGGAGCCTGGAGATCCTCGAGGTGGCAGTAGTCGAATCCTCTGGCACTGCTGATCAGAAACCGCAGAGGTCTTTCAAGACATGGTCCGGTAAGGGGACACCTCCTGCACAGATAGTGTGGGATGGCAGGTCATCCGACAACGAGCTTGTGGAATCGGCGACCGATTACCCATTCGTATTCACCTCCATTGATGGCCTCGGAAATAAAACTACCGTAAAGGGTGTGATTGCTGTCGATGTGCTGGTGCTCAAAGAGGGCGACAAGCTGAAAATCAAGGTGCCATCGATCGTATTCAGAGCAAATCATGCTGATTTCATAGGGCTTGACGCTGAAACGGTCGCCAGAAACCAGCGAGTGGTTGCCCGCATCGCCCAGATTCTCAACAAGTTCCCCGACTACCGCATCAGAATAGAAGGGCACGGGAACAATATCGGCAAGATGCTTGGCTATTCGCAGGCAAGGATTCAGCAGGAAGAGATCAATGAATTGATTCCTCTGTCAACGGCACGTGCCGAGAAAGTACGAGCCATGCTCATCGAGAATGGCGTCGATTCGAGAAGACTCTCTGTAGTCGGCCTTGGATCGAGCGAGCCGGTAGTCAAGTTCACCGATGTGGAAAATCGCTGGAAGAACAGAAGAGTGGAATTCGTACTGATCAAGAATCAGTAAGAAGGCGGGAGAATCTCGTGGGACGCGGGCACGGATGCTCGCGTCGCGGAAGAAAATTCTCGGATCTGCCATGCTGTTGGAGCGAGCCTGCCGGTGATCGGCAGGCTCGCTCTTTCTGGTGCTGCGGAATCAGTGCTGGGGAACACGTTCCAGCAGTCTCGTATCGAAGCCGAAGCTGGCAGCCTTTGCAACGAGCTCCTGATAGGTTTCTTCTGGAATTTCAGCCTGCCTCGACATGATCCAGAGATAGCGTTTCCGGCTGCTGGTAACCAGCATGGCTGATCTGTCCTCGGTAAGATGGATGACACGATAGCGCATCCATACACCGGGGATAAAACTGACCTGCATCTCGCCGGGGTGTGCGGGGTCGCGACGAAGACGCTGTCGCATCACTTTCTGAACAGAAGGTCTGCGGGCAGGTACTCCCTCATAGCGTACCTTCCAGGTGCCATCTGCAGCCTTTTCATACACGTCGCTTGTCCGTATCCAGTCTCGGGCAATCGGCAGGGGTATGCGTGCCAGTTCATACCATCTTCCCTGAAACTCTTCATCCGAAAGTTCCGGCACTGATGCAAGAGAAGCTGTCGACATTCTGGCAGAAGGGCTGGCCACTCTGGGTGGCAAGGGCACAAGCAGGCTCGTACGTGCAACATAAGCCTGATAATCTGACCTGTTCCCGTACTTGCGCCGTGCTTCCTTTTCGAGTGGGGGTATGCCTGATACAAACAGCAGCAGAGCAGTAATATACAGAGGCCCTGCAGCAGCGATATGCATCCATCCGTTCAGTGACGGCAGTGCATAGACCCACAGGCCCCACCACACCAGTATTTCTCCGAAATAATTGGGATGCCGTGACCAGCTCCACAGACCATCCATTACGAAATCTTCAGGGTGTGCCCGCTTGAATCTGAATTTCTGCTCATCTGCCACTGTTTCAATCAGGAAACCGGCAAGCCAGATCAGGGCACCCAACAGGTGCAGCATACTGAAGCCAGACGGCGGAACTTCCGCAAGCATGATGACCGGCAGCATGATAAGTGCGGTGCTCAGAGCCTGGAGTACCCAGAATCGAGCGAATCTGGCAGGGTCTTCTCTCCGTCCATCGAACCGGTGGTCGACCTTGATGATCAGGATTCTTCTGAAAAGATAGCCAGCCAGCCGTATTGACCACAGAGCGACCGCGATGAAGGGGAACAGCCCTACTACCCCGTGTGCGCCCTTGATCCAGGCAAGTGCCAGACTGGTGAGCAGGAACGACATGCCATAGGAAAGATCCGTCACCACATCGGTTTTTCTGAGCGACGCCAGCAGGAAAAATACTGCGTTGACCGCAATGCTGATGACGAGCGCGACAAGAATGCCTTGCATGACAGCTACTGCTCCTTGCGTGCAAGTATGTCTTCTGCCCGACTGGCAGTGAGTAGCCTTGATTTCAGGAATTGTCGTCTGAAGAGGCCGACAAGCGCGCCAAGTGTCCTCAGATGATCCTGTGTCGATTGCGAATCCGGTACCAGCATTACCACGAGCACCTGTACAGGCTGCTCGAGCCGTCCGATCCTGTATCCTTCGCGTCTGGCACCCAGCGCAATGACAGGATTGAGAATCTCTGGGATCCTCTCATGCAGAAGGATTACTCCAGGTTCGAGTTCAATGGGCTGCCTCATGGCGGAATCGATCATGCGATCAGCGAGTTCCTGGAGTTCCGCTGCCTGTCTTCCTGCGAGTGAAGTGAATACAAGATCGTAGATTGCGTCTGCAATGGCGGTATGCTGGAGATGAATCCTGATTCTGCCGGCCTCCAGCGCTTCAGAAAGCAGGCGGTTTCCCAGGTGCTGGGCACTGCGGGCCTCATCAGTACCACTCTGATTCGAGAATGCTCCAGCCTGTCGTTCTGGTGCATTGAGTGTGGCCGGCATGGCAGATACCTCAGTACCGGCAGTTGCTGCGGTACGTGATGGTGTTGTCACAGACGATGTTGCAGGGCCTTGCCCGGTACCGGCAGATATGTCTGCAGCAGACTGCGATGCCAGATAGCATGCAACCACATTGGCATCGGGCATGGATTCGGCGAGCAGGTGGGGGAGGCGCTCAATTGCTGGATGATAGGAACATTCCTCCGGGCGGGCAAGAAGAATCCAGATCGCGCGCTTGCCTTGAGGGATGCCTGTGAGAGCATGAGGGACTGTTCTCCATGAATCGGCACGGATCTGATCCGGTATCTCATTGGTGCCTTTTCTGAATGCCTGGAATACGAGATCGGGATTCCTGTCGAGCGCGACAATATGAAGACGTACATGAAGTCCCTTGCTGAGAATCGAAATCATACCTGCTGCCTGCCTGAAACCTGGATGGCCGACAATCGATTCTGGAGCGATAACTATGAGATGCTGGATACCTTTCCATGATTGCACTGCACGGATAGCCATTACCTGCAGGCTGGAACTTGTGATGGTGTTCTCGATTACCGATCCGAAGAAAGCATGAGCCAGCCTTGGCGGTTTGTTCCATCCCAGCAGAATGCAGTCTGCAGCATGCTCCTCTGCTGCTCTGATGATACCCTCGGCAGGATTGAGCGACACCATCTGCAGGGGTACCACTGGTTTGCCCAATTCGGTTGCCCTTGTGACAGCCTCGGCGAGCAGGGTTTCTGCTTCTCTGCGTGGCGACTGATCGTCGGTGACAGGTGCCCTGACCACAAGTGGCAAGAGTGGTACGGTACGATTCTCTCCCTGCAGCAGTGCGGCAAGTTCGAGCAGAGATGCTGATGAAACGGGATTGGAAAGCGCAATGAGCATTCGTGGCGTCGCCATCGCGGCGCCTGCATCAGTGACATGCTGGTTCTGCATCAGAGGCATTGAGGCTGGCAGCGGTTTTTTCAGCAATGCCCGGGTACCCGCTCCGGCTATCACCAGCAGATAGGCAGCAGAATGGAGCTGAGGATCAAGAAGCGAATTCTCTGCCAGAATCCACGCGACCAGTAGAGAGAAGAGCCCAAAGGAGATGCTGTCAGCAGGGGCATTTCTTCTCTGGCGACCGAGATCGATGCGATTCCATGCAGCCTGGATCAGATACACGCCTGCACAGGTGAGCAGCACGGCGACAATGGTGATTGCTGACCCTGCCGGATCAGCCAGCAATGGCGCGAGCTGCAGTGATGCACCAGCCAGCAGAAGCCCCGCCGGCATGAAAAGCAGCGTGCCGAACGAACTCAGCTTACGGCCGAGCTCCCTGCTCGAGCCTATGCTTTTCGAGAGCGAAAGCCCCAAGGTATATGCCAGGAACCATGCCGGTACCCCTGCGAACGATGCCGCATATGACGATCCATAGAGTAGCAGGAGCAGGAAGGAAATCTCCATGCTCTCGCCGGGGCGCACCACTCTGAAAAACAGCGTGATCAGCCAGGGTGCAGCAATCCATGCCAGGCTTGCTGCCAGCAGCGATACTCCAAGCTGCATGAGAGCTGTTGGAAACGAGTGAGCAGAGACGGTGAAATGCAGTACGAGTACTGCGATGGCAACAGCAAGATCCTTTGCTGCTGCGGTGCTGGAGTGGATCTGGTGGCTGCGCCCCTTTCCAGGTACGAATACGCCTGATCCTGCTGTGGCGAGAAAGAGACCGAATGCCGCTGCCTGCCATACCGGTCTGCCCAGCAGCATTGTCATGGCAGCACCCAGTATGCACGCGATCAAGAAATCAGGCAGCATCTGCCGCAGCATTTCTCCAGGTTTCATCCTGATCTGGATTGATGACCTTGCCTCGACACCTGCAAGAAACATGAGAAAAATAATGCTGAGGGTGCCCAGCATCTGCAGCATGGCACCGGTTTCCAGAATTCCGGCTCCATCCGGTCCCAGCAGGATACCCAGCAGTGGCACGATGCCAATCACGGGTACGCCCGAGTGATCCGAAATCCATGCTGCCAGAAGAATGACTGCGCAGATGACAGCCAGCATGCCGGAAGGATCGTACATCGCATTCACACTTCCAGTGTATGCGAAATACGATTCGGGAACAATGTGAAATATTGGCTGTCGTACTCAGAACTCACCCAGGAACAGCACCTCGCGTTCCAGCAGCCAGCCGGTGCTCCGGAAGACCAGCTCTTCCGTAGATTCAATGAGGGCGCGCATATCACGTGCCGTAGCGCCACCAAGATTGACGAAGATGTTGGCATGCCACGGCGAGACCGCTGCATTGCCAATCCGTCTGCCGCGCAGCCCCAGTTCGTCCAGGAGCCTGCCGGTAGGTTTGCCAAATGATCGATTGTTCTTGAATACGCTGCCCGCGCTTGGATAATCGAAATGGTGCTTGGCTCTTCGATCGGCAAGCTTTGCTCTCATGGTATTGGCGATCATGAGCTGTTCTCCCCGCGGAAGCAGAAAACTGGCTGATGCAATTGCACAGCCATGCAGCGGTCCGCCTTCCTGGAATGGAGATCGCTTGTAGGACCAGGCATAGTCGGAGGAGTTGATTGATTCGATACGCCCATCAGGACGGATTATGGCAGCAGTGGCGAGATGCTCTGCAATATCATGCTCATAGCAGCGGGCATTCATGAAGATCGCGCCGCCTACGCTGCCAGGCATGCCATAGAAATGAGCCAATCCATCCAGACCATGAATGAGTGCTTCCTCAGCGAGCGTGTCTATGCGTACACCCGTCTGTGCACGCAGACATACCTGCGATTCCCTCGCGGTTACATCGGTACAGGCTGTATCGGTGGCAGGATCGGTCTCATTGACATTTATGTCTGCGAGTGCAGCAGTGTCGATCACTACACCCCTGATCCCGCGGTCCCCTACGAGGATATTTGCACCTGCTCCCAGCAGAAACCAAGGCACTCCATACTGATTGCACAATCCGATGGAGGCTGCGAACGCTTCCATTGTCAATGGTACAATATAGAGATCAGCAGGACCCCCGATGCAGAATGTGGTATGCCTTGACATCGGCTCATCAAATGCCAGCCGGCACTGTTCCTTATTGATTTTTTGAGCGAATTGCCATAGGGTTGCCATGGTGGCCAGTATCGGCAATTCCGCCTCTCCATGCAAGCAGGGGGGACCAGAAGGAGCATCTATGCCGGATCTCTATCTTTTCAACACCATGGGACGTAGCCTCCAGAAATTCGTGCCGCTTCGTGAAGGCAGGGTCGGGTTCTATGGCTGTGGTCCGACAGTGTACAACTTTGCCCACATCGGAAATCTGCGTACCTATATCTTCGAAGATATTCTCGTAAGGACACTGCGCCGTTTTGGCTATGAAGTGACCCATGTCATGAACATCACCGATGTCGGACATCTTTCCGGAGATGATGATACGGGCGAAGACAAGATGGTAAAGTCAGCCCGTGAGCGCGGCAAGTCCGTGCTGGAAATCGCGCAGTTCTATACCGATGCTTTTTTCAACGATACCAGCAGGCTCAACATCGTGCGCCCGACCATAGTCTGCAAGGCTACCGATCACATCGAAGACATGATCGAACTCATTCGCCGGATCGAGCAGAATGGATACACCTACTTTGCTGGCGGCAATCTCTATTTTGATGTCTCGAAATTCGAACGCTATGGGGAGCTTGCAGGCCTGCGTCTTGATCAGCTCAAGGCTGGTGCACGCATCGATGTCGACCCAAATAAGCGCAACCCCTTTGATTTCGTGTTGTGGTTCACCAAATCGAAATTCGAGAATCAGGCGCTGCTCTGGGACAGCCCCTGGGGAAGAGGCTATCCCGGCTGGCACATAGAGTGTTCAGCCATGAGCATGAAGTATCTTGGCGAGCAGTTTGATATTCATGCAGGTGGCATCGATCACATTCCCGTACACCATACCAACGAGATTGCACAGTCCGAGTCGGCGACAGGCCATAAATGGGTCAATTACTGGCTGCATGCAGAATTCCTGGTGCTCGACAAGGGCAAGATGTCCAAATCGAGCGGAAGCTTCCTCACGCTCCAGACTCTTGTCGATCAGGGCTATGATCCACTGGATTACCGATATTTCTGCCTTGGCGGCCACTACAGAAGCCAGCTCGCCTTCTCATGGGAAGGCCTGGGTCAGGCAAGAGCGGCACGTGCTTCGCTCAACGAACGCATCCTCGCGCTCAAGGAAAAGGCTGGTGCAGCCATCCCTGCTGCCCTGCCTGCGCCAGAGCAGTGGAGCAAGGCTGCGCTTGCATACCGTGAGGCCTTTGATGCAGCGCTCGCGGAGGACCTCGCAATGCCAAAGGCACTGGCTGTGCTCTGGACCATGCTCAAGGATGCCGACCTGTCTCCTGCAGAAGCCCTTGCATGTGCCTATGACATGGATGAGGTACTTGGCCTCCGGCTTGTGGAGACAGAAAAGAAACGGGTAGAGGTGCCTCAGGAGATGGTGCAGTGGATCGAGGAGATGATCCGTACACGGGCTGAAGCCAAGAAAGCTCGCGATTATGCCAGAGCTGACGCCATCCGTGGCGAGTTGAAAGAAAAAGGCATCATCCTCGAAGACAGACCTGAAGGCACCACCTGGAAGGTTGCGGAATGATCGCAGGATGGAATGCTGGACTGTCCGCATGATGCGCGACCATCTCAAGGTGACTGGCATCAGGCTGGTTCTGTAACGAAAGGATTCGAGCGTTGTTACCAGACAGGGAAGAAGTGCAGGATTCGACCATCCGGGCCATCTTCGAAGAGAATGCGCCTATGCTTCTGCGCGTGGCGGTACGTGTGACCGGCTCGTGGGAAGCTGCTGAAGACGCGGTGCAGGATGCTTTCAGCAAGATGGTCGAAAAACAGATTGTCTTCCCTACGGCGGACGATGCGAAATACTGGCTGATTCGAGTTGTAAAGAACAACGCGATCAACTGGTCCAAGCGTCGGTCCCGAGAATATCGGGCCTATGAGAGCTGGTGGAAGGCTGAAGCGAAAGCAGTACAGCACATCGAGGCCGGCAGCTCTGCAGCAGAAGGCACAGGAGCGGAAGCAGGTACTGAACGATCTGCCGAGGAGACTATCCTGGAGCATGAATCTGCAGAGGCAGTGCGACGGGCTCTCGATCAGTTGCCCGACAATCTGCGTATGGTGCTGGTGTTGAAGGAATTTGAAGGTATGAACTACAAGGAGATAGGCAAGGTGCTGGGTATTTCCGAGGGCAATGTCAAGGTGCGGGCCTTTAGAGCCCGGCAGGCACTGCTCTCCCTTCTTGAGAAGGAGGAAGGCCATGTGTCCCGATGAATCACTCATCTCTGCCTATGTGGATGGCGAAGTACCTTCTCCCTGGCGTGAACGACTGGAACTGCACTTCCGGCAGTGCAACCATTGCGCGCTGCGTCTCCAGGCCTACAGAAATCTATCTGAGCAGCTCAAGGAGTCCAGTCATCTCGATAATGAGCGCATGGAGCAATCCCTTGAGCATCTTCGCCAGAGATTCGCAAGCGAACTCATGCGGGAACAGGTGGTGGCTGCATCATCGACCCGTTCTGCCATGTCAGATCACAGGAAACGACTGCGATCGGTGTGGATGGAAGCCCTCATGGAACGCCAGGTTCGCGTGCCGCTTCCAGTACTCGCTGCGTCGATAGCGCTCATGATTTTCTTTGCCGGTCTGGCTTTCGGGCTGTTCGGCCGTGCTCATGCTCCCTCTTCCCTTGCGCTTCAGGCACGGCTGCCGATCAATTATGCAGGAAGCATTGAATCGCTTGCAAATACGCTGGTGCAGCCGGACCCCTCCCAGATCATCACGGTCAATGCTCCTGCAGGAGTCACTGCGCTACCTGCCCAGGCCGCTCCTGTATATGTCATCTATAAGGTTGGCGAGCAGGCCCCTACGATTGTAACGTGGCCTGCAGAGGGGCAGAACCGATGACACGAAGCTGTGCCTGCAGGAATCCGGCCTTTCTTCTGTCTGCATTACTTCTCATACTGGGACCCGCAGGTACTCATGCGCAGACCAAACCTCCCTCACCATCCCCACAGCCTTCACAGGGAGTGCAGCCTACCCCCACACAGGCTTCTCTCTTTGAATTCCGAATTCGGACGGCTTTCTCTCTGACGCCAGAGATGGTCGCCTGGATACAGTCATCGATGGCCAAGAGCGCGACAACATCCAAGGGAGCTGCTGCTTCACCCCAGCAGCCGGCACCTCCTGCAAGACTTCCCGCCTGGGAGCAGCCCATCGTCAAAACCGCAAGTGCCAGCTCTCCGCTCACCCTTCGCATTCAGAGCGAAAGCCTTGTTGCGGTGATCGCCTTCATGCCCATTTCCGTAGAAGGCACGACGCTCAATCTCATGGTGCAGAACCAATTCTGGATCAAGGCGCCTGATAATTCGATACAGGTCAGCTCATCCGTGCATACCGTGAGTGTGCCGCTTGAATCCCTGTTCTATTATTATCCTCTGGGTACCGACGCAAAAAAGGGTGCCCCGCTTGCCATCGAACTCTGGGTAGGCCAGCAAGGCCGTTAGGACTGTCATGAAGCGGTGGCGTGTGCCTGCGCTGGTCCTGGTTGCGCTTGCCCTGGCTGTAGCTGCATGGTATCGGACCGCAATTCCAGCACTTACCATCATCGATCCAGTTGAAGTCGAACCCGGACAGACTGTGACGCTTCTGGGGCGTAATTTTGGCGTGCATGAGGGTGAGGTGCTCTTTGATGGCGTGCCTGTCATGAGCTCGGCTATTCAATTGTGGACACCTGCGATGATCAAAGTAAGGGTGCCGCAGCGGATTTCGACCTCGCTGGTGAGAGTGCGCACCTCCTATGGCATCTCCGGTAGCCTTGCCATTGGCAGCCTGGATTCCATCCCCCGACGTGTCGCTGACAATGCTGCTCTCGGAGTACCAATGATCCCCGTGCTCCAGAAGGTGAAACCAGCAACCCAGGCAGAGAGAGGAGGGTTGGTAAGCATTGAGGGATTGCATTTTGGAGAACCCGATGACCAGTCCGGTATTCTGATTTCCAGCTTCGCGCTTGCAGCATCAAGGATTGATAATGCTGCGACGCAATCCAGGCAGGGGAGCAGCAGCATGTTCCTCCCGGCAACCGATCCGCATGTTGAACAATGGAATGACAGGCTCATTCTTCTGAGGCTGCCCGAAACTGCGGAAACCGGCAGCCTGCAGGTAAGGACGCGTCGAGGCCTTTCCGAAGCCTATCCTCTCACAGTAAGCACCCGGCGCGGACATCCACTGCTTGGCGAAACTGGTCGCTACACAATTACTCAGAGCGTCTCCCTGCAGGTTTCCGCGGCAAAGTCTGACGGCATGCTCACTTTCTATTTTCCTGCCATGCCTTCTCTGGCGTACGCGGCTCTGGACGATGAGCAGGTGATTGTCCCTGAGGGAGCTGCATTGATCCGTGGAGATGGGTGGACTGCTGTATCGATGAGCCCTTCGTTTGCTGCACGGGGGACACAGACCATTGTACTCAAGAGGAAGCTGACGGTAGCGGAAATCAGTGCCAGGGTCGATACAGGTGATCTGGTGTCCGCTCCCGTGGAGGCAGTTTTTCTTGCACCATTTCTCAAAGCCGACAGATATGTGCCTTCAGACCTGGAAGCCATACGAAGTGCCGCTGCATCCATAGCCGCAAAAGAAAAGAATCCCTACAGAAAAGTCCTGAAGGCTGTACAGTGGATAGGCGATTCTATTACATGGAATCCCAATGCCGGTACTGCGGCATTCGAATCCGCAGAAAACGCACTTCGTCAGAAGCGATCCGGCACCCGCGGATATGTGCTCGCTCTCACATCGTTGATCAGAGCACTCGGCATACCTGCGCGGCCGATTGCAGGAGTGCTCGTCCTGTCGGATGGTCGCCTGTCACCCCACTGGTGGCTTGAATACTACCTGTACGGGATAGGATGGGTTCCCCTGGATGCGGCACTTGCGAATGGCGCACAGATTCCCCGGTTCGAGGCCTTTCAGGAGAGATCCCGCTATCTCCAGGGCCTGGACAATCGTCACATTCCTCTGAGCGTTCCGGGGAGCAGACTGCCTGCAGCAGGCAATGCACGTGATATCCGTGAGCGCTCGTTCTGGTCATGGCTCGATGCTGATGAACGTGTGCTGGGCATGAGTCACACTTCACAGTGGGCGCTTCCCCGCCTTGACCAGCAGCCATAGCCCCGGGAAGACGGTGTTCTGCAGCAGAGGCCATCTCATGGCGCGTTTTTCCAGTCCATGCTATACTGAGAACCAAGCCAGCTCTCTTGTGGAGGAACCATGTCATACATTGAGAAATTCGATCCCGAGCTGTACGCTGCAATCCAGGCTGAGATGGGCAGGCAGCGAGACAAGCTCGAACTGATTGCCAGTGAGAACTATACCTCGAAAGCCGTCATGGAAGCCGTAGGTTCCGTGCTTACCAACAAATACGCGGAAGGCTATCCCGGCAAGCGATACTATGGAGGCTGTGAGTTCGTCGATATCGCCGAGAACCTTGCTCGCGACAGAGCAAAGGCTCTCTTTGGCGCTGATCATGCCAATGTTCAGCCACACTCGGGCAGCCAGGCGAACATGGGTGTGCTGTTTGCAGCACTCAACCCCGGCGACACCATCATGGGCATGGATCTGGCTCATGGCGGACATCTCACCCACGGCGCTCCCGTCTCGTTCTCCGGCAAGATGTACAATGTCGTTCGCTATGGCGTCAATCCGGACACCGAAACCATCGACTATGAGCAGGTCGCCAGACTGGCTCGTGAACACAGACCCCGGCTCATCATCGCAGGTGCCAGTGCCTATTCCCGCATAATCGACTTCGAGGCCTTCAGAAGAATTGCTGATGAAGTCGGTGCCTATCTCATGGTCGACATGGCGCATATCGCGGGTATTGTAGCTGTCGGCAGACACCCCAGCCCTGTGCCCATCGCCGACTTTACCACTACCACCACGCACAAGACACTGCGAGGGCCGCGCGGAGGCATGATCCTCGTCGGCCGCGACAGGGAAAATGACCGCGGCATCATGACCCCCAAAGGTGATGCACTTCGCAAATGGTCCGAAGTCATCGATGCCATGATCATGCCGGGCATCCAGGGCGGTCCTCTCATGCACGTCATTGCCGGCAAGGCTGTAGCTTTCAAGGAAGCGCTTGATCCATCCTTTGCCGAGTATATCGACCGCGTACTCGCCAATGCCAAGGTGCTTGCCGAAGCACTGAGCGCAGGAGGAGCCAGAATCGTATCGGGTGGAACCGACAACCATCTCATGCTGGTAGATCTGACACCGCTGGGCATCACCGGCAAGGAAGCCGAAAAGTGGCTTGATGAGGCGAACATTACGGTCAACAAGAACGGCATTCCGTTTGACAAGAAGAGCCCCTTCATTACCTCTGGCATCCGCGTCGGCACGCCCGCCGTCACCACTCGGGGCATGGGAAAGACGGAAATGCAGACAATTGCCTCCTTCATCATGGATGTGCTCAAGTCGAAGGGAGACGCTCAGGTCATCAGCAGAGTCAAACAGGAAGTGCTTGCCCTGACGGCACGTTTCCCCCTTCCCTGACATCCTTCCCTGATCAGCAGGTATGGACCTGAAGGAGTGGCGAACACCCACACTCGATCGTGAGGCCGGTGCGCTGGTGGCGCGCCGGCTCTTCTTTCATGTGGAGAAGGCCGGTTTCTATGCCTGGGCTCTGCTGGAGCGGGCAACATGGGAGCCATTGCTCAACCAGCTTGGAGCGGCTCCACCTGAAGCTGAAAATGCAAATCAGTATCCCTCTGGAGCGTCTTTCAGGCTGTGGGATCGTTACAGCCTCGATGCATGTGGCCCAATGCTGGTAGTGGCCTTGAGGTATGCTTCAGAGACCTTGCTTCCCGCGGCCGACGCTGAAAGAAGAAGCCTGCTTGCCAGAGCGGAAGCATGTGGCGATGGTCCCATCACATTGGTGGCGAAGTTTGCCAGAGGAAACTGGTACAGGGAATGCATCGATCGGCTGCAGGCAGTAGTCAAGCGCGTCATTGAGGATGCATTAGAGGAAGGTATTGCTCTTCCTCCTCCACGGCGCTGGCACAGGTTCTCCAACAGCCGCCTTCCGGAAAAGGCACTTGCAATCGCTGCCGGGATTGGGGCCATTGGCAGGAATTCCCTGGTGATTGCGCGAACAACGTCCAGTGCTCCCGGGCTGCCACTCAGCTCCAGTGCAGTAGTACTGGGCGTGCTTACCCTGCCTTTCAGTTTCGAAATACCTCCAGAGTTCCGTCACAGACAGGTCATGCCTTCCTTCTCGCTGTGTGGTACCTGCCAGGCCTGCATCAGTGCCTGTCCCTCTGGTGCTCTCCTTGGGAAGCCTCGAAAGAACATGTTTCCTTCGCTTTCGGGAGAGCTTGAAGAAAGGATGCCTGCTGTCTCGGGATCTGCCGGTTTTCGGCGCAGGCTCTGTATCCAGCACTATACGGCCACGGCGGGCGAGTTGCCTTCGGCCATTGTACAGGCCTGGTCCAATCAGCTCTATGGTTGTGACATCTGTCTGGAATGCTGCCCCCACTTCAATCCGGACACGCATCCGGTGGCAGTGCCCGGTGCGCTGGGAAATGGAAAATTTGCCGCGCATGTTCTTGCCACCGTGGATGATGAGGGGGTGCGGGCTCTGTTCAAGGGCACCACACTGGATCAGCGATGGATAGAGCCGGAGGCATTGAGAAGAAACGCAGCGCTCACCTTGCGAAAGTCCGGTACCTGAGCAGCCATGGCAGGAGGGCTTGCATGATGGTGCAGCGGCATGCTCCAGGCATCCTGCCCCAATCCGGTCGGTCCGGTCATTCACCAGATACCCACGGATCGCTATACTTCCGTCATGGATCTGACCGTACTCCAGGAACGATCGCGCATGGTCACCATAGTGCGCGATTTTTTCCTTTCCAGAGGGTATCTGGAGACTGACACCCCCGCACTTGCGCCATCGCTGATTCCGGAATCCTGTCTTGAAGTGTTTGCCACAGAGTATGTGCATCCATCTCATGGGAGAAAGCCGCTCTATCTTGTGCCATCCCCTGAAATCTGGATGAAGAAGGTGATCGCAGAGACTGGGCGCAGCGTCTTTCAGATCTGCAAATCCTGGCGCAACGCCGAATCCGTTTCCCGCATCCATAACCCCGAGTTCACCATGCTCGAATACTATGGTGTCGGGCTTACCAGTGAGGACAACATCAGGCTGACAGAGGAGCTCTTCGCTGCCCTTGCTGCTGATGCAACGCCTCGCCATGCAAGACCCCCGTTTCGTGTGGTGACCATGAGAGAAGCGTGGTGGGAGCACGCCCATGCCGACCTCGATGCTCTCTCGGAGGCTGAGGCAATGCGCGAAGCGTGCCGGGAGCGGGGCCTTCTCGTTCCAAAAGACGCATCATGGGAAGATGCGTTCAATATTCTCTTTCTGAGCCTGGTGGAACCGAACCTGCCGCAGGACAGGCCCCTTGTGCTCGATCGTTATCCAGCAGGCATAGAATGCCTCGCCAGAGACATACCTGGTACCCGCTATAAGGAACGATGGGAACTCTATGTGGCCGGCATCGAAATTGCCAATTGCTTCACCGAGATGGGTGATCCGGATGCGGTGAGACAGTACTTCGCCTCGCAGGCAGCAAAGAAAGAACATGCGCTCGTGCCACATCATATCGATGCACGGTATGCTGAAATATTCGAGCATTTTCCATCCTGTTCGGGAGTCGCGATCGGCTTTGACCGCCTGCTCATGGTAATGCTTGGCAGGACTTCACTGCAGGATGTCATGCTCTTTCCGTTCGACAGCATGAGATAGCGTCAGCACGGTACCTTTACACAAACCTGCCCTCCGCTGTAATATGGCGCCGCTCAATTCTTTGCATATCGAGGACTAATCTATGATTCGTGGCGGAGATATCGGAATCGGAACCTGCCTGCTCATCAACGGCACGCCCCACATGGTAGTGGAACGCGAATTTGTGAACCCTGGCAAGGGTGCTGCCTTTGCCCGCGTTCGCGCCAAGAACCTCAAGAACGGCAACGTTATCACGCAGACCATCAAGACTGGCGATGTGGTCGAGGATGCCCAGGTTGATCTTGTTGATTGCCAGTACCAGTACACGGATGGGGAATTCTTTCACTTCATGAATAACGAAACCTTTGATCAGTTCGGTGTACCGGTGGCTGCCCATGAGGATCGAGGCCCCTACCTCAAGGAAGGCGAAACCTATACGCTGGTCATGTGGGAAGGCGAGCCGATTGACATCAAGATCCCCTATAAGATGGTCTTTACTGTCGTCGAGAGTGAGAACTACATCAAGGGCGACACAGTGTCCGGAGCGACCAAACCCGTAAAAACCGAGACTGGCCTCGTGGTCCGCGTACCCCTCTTCATCAAGCAGGGTGAGAAAATTCTCGTCAACACGGAAACCAACGAGTACGTGGAGCGCGTCAACGATTGACAGCATCAATGGACCGTCTTTCGGCACTTGTCAACAAGACCGTCGAATTCGCGTACAGGGGCGTGCGGCTCAAATTTGATCTGTCGCACGCCCTTTTCTCGTCTTTTGATATTGATGCCGGTACAAGGCTTCTGCTGAAGGAGCTTGCCCATGAACCGGGGGTCGTGGAGGCTCGACGCATTCTTGATGCCGGCTGTGGCACAGGCGTACTGGGTATTGCACTTGCCGCCTCCTGTCCGCAGGCAGAGATCATCATGCGAGACAGAGATTTGCGCGCTGTTGCCTTTTCTGTCCGCAATTGTAGGCGAAATGGTATTCCGGTTCGCCATCTGGGGCTCTCTGGCGAGCTTCCTCTCGATGAGGCGATCCGACCCTATGCCAAGACCAGAACAGTGCCGCGGTCGGCAGGTGCCGTCATTGCAGCACCGGGCTTGCTTGGTGAGGATGATCCTCTCGGACCCTATGATGCCGTAGTATCAAACCTCCCGGCAAAAGCTGGCCCAGTGTTGCTGTCTAAATATTTCCAGCATGTGGCACAGCACCTTCTGCGCCCTGGTGGTACGTTTGCGTACGTGATCGTCACACCTCTGGCGCAGCTCTCTCTGCAATGGCTTGCTGCTGCAGGATATGTACTCGTGAGAACGGTCGCCACAAAACAGCATCTGGTAGTAGTCGCAAGGGTACCGGAGAGCGGGCTGCAGCTTCCTGGTGTTCAGGAAAGCAGCGAAACTACTGTACTCTCTGCAGATGCCATCAGCGGATGTGCTGCACCTTTATCGATACCTCAGTATTATTTTCGATCCCACCGATCAATTGCGCTGGCAGGCGCTACTCTGGCCTGGGATGGCGTGTATGGATTGCCTGAATTCGACACGCCTGCCCATGCTACGCATGCTGCGCTCGAACTTGCACGGGAAGTCTGTGCAGGGCTTCTGATCCGGAAAGCGCTCATACGCTCGCCAGGGCCTGGGCTTGCACCTCTCTGGGTTGCATCGGTTACCGGTACCTCCAGCCTTGTGCTGCATTCCCACGACCTTCTTGAGCTGCGTGCATCTGCCTGGAACCTCGCACGAGCACTACCCAATCTCAATTTACAGCTTCTGGCTGATCCTCTGCCTCCCGGTGAGGCGCCGGCGCAGGCTTCCCTCGATCTTGTTGTGGCTTTTCATGAAGAAATCCCGATGTTCGACAGCGCCGCTGAGCTCTGGGATACCATGGCATCAGCGATCAAACGAGGCGGGGTGTTGCTGTATGCTGGTGACCCAACTTCAATAGAACGCCTGGTTCGCCGAAAACCCGCCGGTTTTTCCCGTCTGCCGCAGCGGGTACGGAAAAAGACTGCTGCCGCCACCGCTTTCCGAAGAGACTGAAACCTGCCGTTATTGTCACATCACATGATAACGTCGTGACTTTTAACGAGTTATGCATTATATTGAAAACATGAAAAAGTCCGAGAAGCTCATATTGGAGTCTAAGACCCCCGAAGAGTACGTCGCCAACTCGATCAAGGCGCGCCTCACTCCAGTAGAAAAGGCCAGGCTTGCACGCATCTGGATGCAGCAGACAGGCTACACAAAAGACGACATTCTCCGTGCCCGCAACCGCAACCCCTACTGGAAGCAGAGAAAGATGGAAGGAGCCGCAGAGCGCACCAAACGCCGGATGGAAGAGCATGATTATTCTTCCGGCAGCTCCATCACCTGGACAAAGGAGCGTATCGCGGAATTCCTGGACTGGAACAGGAAAGATGCCCTGGGCCGTTACATTCATCGTGACTGGGAGCTGGCTCAGCACTTCGGCACCAGCATTCCTTCCATCCAGTACATGCGCCGCAAGCTCAACAAGGTCCGGAATATGCTCGGACCCGGAGCCCGCAGATCAAAGATCATTGAGTACATGCAGTGTTCCGAGCTTGTGCTTCAGAAAGGCGGTCCCAAGGCTCGTGTGCGCAGAATGATGGCCTAGCCAGGTCTGACGCACAATCTCCTCTGGTGCCTCACCATTCAACGGTCTGCAAAGGGAGATGCGCGCCTGAGCACTTCAGCAACCAGCTTTGCAGCAGGTGAAGAAAAATCTGGATCTTTTTCAACCAGCGCGAATGCATCTTCCCTTGCGTGCTGGAGAAGATCGAGGTCTTTCTGCAGGTCTGCTATCCTGAGGCGCAGACTGCCCGATTGTTCAGTTCCGAGAAGTTCACCTGGTCCCCTGATCTTCAAATCCTCTTCAGCAATAGCAAAACCGTCGACGGTATCATACAGCGCCTTGAGCCTCAGCCGTGCATCATCAGTAATCGTGCTGGAGTAGATCAGAAAGCAGTATCCCTGGTGTGCACCGCGTCCTATCCTGCCTCTGAGCTGATGAAGGGCAGACAACCCGAAGCGCTCGGCATGTTCGATCACCATCACCGTTGCGTTGGGCACATCGACACCTACTTCAACGACTGTGGTCGCGACCAGCACCTGGATGCTGCCTGCCGCGAATGCTGCCATTACCTCCATTTTTTCATCATCCGGAAGGCGAGAGTGGAGCAGCCCTACCTTATACTCAGCGAACACACGCTTTCCGAGATGGTCAGCCATGGAAGCAGCATCACGCAATCCCACTCGATCGGATTCCGAGATCACAGGATAGACAAAGTAGGCCTGTCGTCCCTCTGCGAGTCTTTTCCTTACAAACTCATAGACTTCCTCGCGGCGCGTTTCAGCAGCCAGGTGTGTAATCACCGGCTTCCTGCCCGGCGGCAGCGTGCGTATCGTGGTGACTTCGAGATCACCAAAGAGCGAGAGCGCCAGGCTGCGCGGTATGGGAGTCGCACTCATCATTAAGAGATCCGGGACTTCACCCTTGCGATAGAGTGCAACCCGCTGCAGGACCCCGAAACGCTGTTGTTCATCAATGATGACCATCTGGAGGTTTCTGAAGCGTATATCATCAGAGAACAACGCATGGGTGCCTATCGCAATATCGATGGTGCCCTCCTCGATGGCTGCCAGCAGTGGTGGACGCGCAGCACTCTGCACCGAGCCTGTCACGAAGGCAAGCCGTACCCCCAGAGGCTCAAGGAGATGCGCGGCAGTCTGGGCATGCTGTCTGGCCAGAAGCTCGGTAGGTGCCATGATGGCAACCTGCCCACCTCGTTCCACAACATGCAAGGCTGCGAGCAGCGCCACTATGGTTTTGCCTGATCCGACATCCCCCTGCAGCAGCCTGGCCATGGGATAAGGCTTTGTCAGGTCATGCACGATTGCTTCAAGTGCCTTGTGCTGGTCTGGGGTGAGCGAATAGGGCAGGCGATCAAGGAGCTTGCGGGCGAGGACTCCCGTAAATGGAGCACGCACTCTGGTCCTGGCTCGCCTGGCTCTGATACGCAGGGCTATTCCAAGCTGGAAGTAGAATAATTCTTCGTATGCAAGCGTCCGTCGGGCAGTTTCCGCTGCGTTCCCGTCAGGAGGAAAGTGCAGGTGCCGTATGGCGGTCGATTTGTCGGGAAAGCCGTACTGTGCACGCAGGGCCGAAGGCACCTCATCCTCGAGATGGTCTGCAAATTTCGAAAGGGCGCTGCTCACCAGTTTGCGCAGGCTCGCCTGTGATATGCCCGAAGCAAGAGGATAGACAGGATCCAGATGATCAGCGAGCTGCAGCCCATTACTGGTGTGGCGAAGCTCGAACATGGAGGACTGGATTTCTCCAAATCTGAACTGGAATCTGCCATGTACGATGACCGAAGATCCTACCGGCGCTATTTCTTCCAGAAAGGGCCTGTTGAAGCAGAGCAGTGCGGCTTCGGTGGTACCGTCATCTATGAATATCTTCAGCGTGCGCATCCGGCCTGCCCCAAACCACTCGTGTCGCACCACTCTGGCAAGGGTATAGACCTTTCGATCCATGAACCGGGAGAGCGGCACTGCTGCAGTGCGGTCCTCGTATTCTCGGGGCAGATGGAGCAGAAGATCGCCAAGAGTAGCAATGCCAAGGCTGGCAAGCGCTTTGAGAGTTGCAGGCCCGGCGCCTCTCAGCATGCTCGGCGACTGACGCAATTCGCGCAAAAACACACGCAAAGTATACAAACAACCTGCGTTCGGTGCTACCATGCATCGAAAAGGAGGAACCATGCACAAGGAAACCGCTCGACTGATAGAGCTTGACAGAGCACATACGCTTGTCGCACACATCGGAGCAGTGCTGAGCTGGGATCAGGAAACCTACATGCCTCCCAGGGCGATCGAGGAACGATCTGATCAGCTTGCGCTGATTGAGGGACTGGCCCACCAGAAGGCTGTTGATCCTGAAATTGGCGAGCTGCTTGCGGCGCTTGAAGCGAAAGATGACCTTGATCCTGTAGAAAAGGCATATGTTCGTGTCATGCGGCGCGAATACGACAGGGAGACAAAGTTCCCTGAGGCGTTTGTGACCGAATATGCAAAGGCAGCCAGCATGTCGCAGGCGGCATGGGCCGAAGCCAGAAAAAACAACGACTTTGCATCCTTTGCGCCTCATCTCGAACGCATGATACAGCTGAACAGAGAAAAGGCTTCCTACCTCAATCCGTTGGCCAGGCCGTACGATGTGCTGCTTGATCTTTTCGAGCCGGGAAGCACCAGAGCTTCGGTTGCGAAGGTGTTCAACGTGATGAAGAGCTACCTGGTGGATATTCTCGGGCGTATCAATGCCTGCCCGCAGATTGAGGACAAGTGCCATGGACTCAGGGTAGACAGGGATGTGCAGGAAAAGATCAGCAGATATCTGATGAAGGTGCTTGGCTATGATCGCGCGCGCGGAAGGCTCGATGTATCAGCCCACCCTTTCACCACCACTCTTGGTGCGGACGATGTGCGCATCACCACGCGTTATCTTGAAGATTATTTCCCCTCCAGCCTCTTCAGCACCATTCATGAATCAGGACATGCCTTGTATGAGCTTGGCATTGATCCTCATCCCGAGTATCGCGGGACAAGGCTTGCAGAAGCCGCCTCGATGGCAGTTCATGAGTCGCAGTCGAGATTGTGGGAGAATATCATCGGACGATCCCATGCATTCTGGGAGCATCATTTCCCGGCGGTAGCAGCATTGCTTGGCGAAGCGGGTGAGAATCTTGATCTGGACAGCTTCGTAGCCTCGATCAACAGGGTAGTGCCATCCCTGATCCGAACCGAGGCAGATGAGGTTACCTATGGCTTGCATGTAATCGCGAGGTTTGAGCTGGAATCGGCGCTCTTTGAGGGAAATCTCAAGGTCCAGGATGTGCCTGAGGCATGGCGGGCTGCCTACCGGGAGTTGCTTGGCATTGCATCGCCTGATGACCGCAACGGCTGTCTGCAGGATGTGCACTGGTCAATGGGAGCATTCGGCTATTTCCCAAGCTATGCGCTCGGAAACCTCTACGCCGCTCAGTTCTGGGGAACTCTCCGCGCTCAGCTTCAGGTTGTGGAAACAAGGATTGCCGCAGGTGAAACACGCTGCGTGCTGGATTGGCTGCGCACCAATATCCACCAGCGCGGCCAGAGCCTCACCCCGGGCGAACTGGTGGAAACCGTGACGGGCAGCGCACTCGACCCTGTGTGGTTTGAGCGCTATCTGCGAGAGAAATATTCCCGGATCTACGGATTCTGAGCATGCTCGAGCAACGGGGCGGGCCTCGAAAGAAGTCTCGCCTCGGCTGCCCGGGCATGGGCTTCCAATCCCTCCATCCTTGCGAATGCAGCAGTATCACCTGCAAGCGATGCCGGATTGTCTATTGCAATCCAGGTGCGAATCCGCAGGAACTGGAATACCGACAATCCTCCTGCGAATCGTGCGGCTCCTCCAGTGGGCAACGTATGATTGGGGCCTGCGCCATAATCTCCGAATACTTCGGCCGACCCAGCTCCCAGAAAGAGCGCACCCGCGTTGCTGATACGCGCAGCAAGCAGACGAGGTTCCCGTGTTGCGATTTCCAGATGCTCGGGTGCGGTACGATCAGCCAACCTGACAATCAAGTCCTCCTGTGCTTCCACGCAGTACCAGCCATGTGCAAGCGCAGATTGGGCATTGGTCCGGTTCATTTCGGGAAGTGTCCCGATCTGTCGCATGAGTTGCTGCAGAATCCCTTCTGCCACAGCTTCCGAGAGTGCGATGAAACAAGGCACCGCATCGGGCGAGTGTTCAGCCTGTGCCAGCAGATCAGCAGCAACCACGGCAGGATCGGCTGTCTCATCAGCAATGACGAGCAATTCCGATGGGCCGGCAGGCGCTTCGGTCCCCACCTTGCCGAAGAGCAGGCGCTTTGCGGCAGTCACATAGGGACCGCCAGGGCCTACGATAACATCGCAAGGAGGGACCAGCCAGCCAGCAGCAGAGGGGCTCGCTTTGCCGTCTTGCTGCTTCAGCCCATAGGCAAGAGCAGCGATGCCATGTGCACCACCAGCCTTGAGGAAGCCGTCAGCGCCTGCAAGCCATGCAGCAGCCAGTGTTTCGGCAGTTGGCCTTGGCCCGGCACAGTATACGGTGCCGACGCCCGCAACTTTCGCAGGCAGGACGGTCATGAGTGCGCTCGAAGGCAGAGGGAAGCGCCCGCCGGGAACATAGCAGCCGACGCATGACACTGGCACGATATCATGCCCTGCGCGGCCACCCGGAATACTCACCGTTGCAGGCTGAAGCGATGCCTTCTGTGCCTGCGCAAACGCTTCAATCCTGTCTCTTGCCCGATGGAGCAGGGCAGCAGTGTCAGGAGGCAGGGTTTCATAGGCCTTCTGCATGCCATCACGAACGATCACCAGTTCCTCATCGGATCCGAGGCCATCAAAGCGTGCTGCCCATCGTCGCACCGCCGGTTCACCCTCATCTGCAACTTCCCTGATTGCCTGTTGCGCCACTTTCTCAACCGCAGGATCAAAGAGCTTCGATTCAGGTGCCGGATCAGCGTCTGAGGTAATTCTTCTCAGTGGATACTTTTCCATGTTTCTCTGTCCTCGCCGTCGAAACCTGGCTTGGCATCACCGCCTCTGCGTGTCACCTTGAATGATCGCCGTTCGAGCTCTGCTTCTATGTCCGCCAGAGTTACTCCTTCCGAACATGCCTTGACGAGTGCGAAGTACATGAGATCGGCAGCCTCATACACTGTCTCGGAGGGGGTTGCAGCACGCGCCAGTTCATCAGCCTCTTCGCGGATTTTCGAAGCCAGAAGTCCGGCATCCGTAAAGAGTCGCCGCGTGTAGGATCCCTGCGGGGCATCGCGCATGCGCGCGCTCACCGTACGGAAGAGTTTTTCGAGTCCATAGCCATCATCGAAACAGGTTCGCCGTCCAAGATGACAGAAGCCACGCCCTTCCTGGCGCACAATGAAGCGAATCGTATCGCGGTCACAATCGAGCTCGGCACGGATGAGGTACTGACGGTCGCCGGAATGATCACCCTTGATCCACAGCCCCCTCCTGCGTGAATGATACGCACCGACACCTGTGCTGAAAGCGGTTCTGAGGCTTTCGATGTTTGAATAGGTCAGACCCAGAGCCTTGCCTGACTCATCGCATACCAGGGTAGGCCACAGACCGTCAGGCCTGTCCGATCGCAGTGGGGCTGCAAAAGCCTCTGCCAGGTCAAGACTGCCTGTGACCAGCGCTGTTCCAACCTGCAGGTCGGCACCCATTGCATCGAGTGCCGCGATATCCTGCAGCCCTCGAGCTCCACCGGTAGCGCCGCCTGCAAAGGTTACCCTGCAGGCGCCTGCAGCCTCAACGAGCGAGCGTGCGCGCTCCAGATCGATGCCACAGAGGTCGCCTTCCGTTTCAATGAAGGTTACCAGAAATCCCGATACATACGGTGCAAGCTCCTTCAT
>JAOABY010000031.1 GCA_026418115.1 Spirochaetaceae bacterium
CTCGAATATCTGTATGCTCTCGGGCATCGGAACATTGCGCTCGCGACCAGCGATCATGGCAGCGAGCGTTATCTCTCACTGAGAGGGCGGGCTTATCGGGAATTCCTTCATGATAAGGGCATTCCATTCGATCCGTCACTGGTGTTTTCGGTGACGCTGAATGAAGAGGGCGGCAGGCAGCTGGTGCATGCATTCCTTTCCATGCATGACTGGCGCAACCGGGCAGATGCTCTCCTGTGTGGCAATGACATTCTGGCGATTGCCGCCATGAATGAATTCAGGAAATTCGGCGTCATTCCGGGAATCGATCTTTCGATCATGGGCATGGACGATATTCCTGCAGCCTCGCAGACCTATCCGCCACTGACGACCGTAAGGAAACCTAAAGAACGCATTGGCAGGGCTGCAGCGGAGCTTCTCCTGAAACGTCTGCAGGGAGTATCGAGCGAGCCGGAAAAACATCTCTTTCCAGCAGAATTGATCATTCGCGACAGTGTGCGAGATAGAAGGAAGCATCCATGAAAACGAGAGCGGAACTATTGTCGGATAAGGCAGCATACGAATCCAGAGCGCTCGGTGCATTGCTGGGACTCGCTGTCGGTGATGCGGTCGGCGACCTCGGCAGGAGCCAGGAACATCGCAATCGCTACGGGCTTGTTACCACATTGCTCGAAGATGGCAAGAGCACCGATGATACCGAATTTGGAGTGCTGACTGCACGCATACTCCTTGATACAGACGGCAATCCGACTGCTGCGGATTTTGCAGCAGGCTGGCGCCGCTACATTCTTGAGCGAGGAGGAGCGAAAAAGCGCGCAGGACGCCCGCTCTATGGAGCGCTCGAAAACCTGTCGCGCGGCATGGAGCCACCACTCAGCGGAAAGTACAATGTCATGAACATCGACGACGGAGCGGCCATGCGTGCGGCACCCCATGGCATTCTGTGGGCATGCGACCCGGAGCGGGCAGCTGCGTCCGCTGCGCTGGATGCCTGCGTCAGCCACGATGCAGACGGCATCTGGGCGGCTCAGGCGGTTGCAGCAGCAGTGTCCATAGCGATCGCGGGCGGCACAGTAGAAGAATTGATTGCTGGCGCACAGCGCTGCCTGCCTGATGGAAGCTGGATTGCGGCGTCCATGCAGACAGCCATGGATATCTGTGATCGTTTGCCTGATATCGAAATTGCGTATGAAGCATTGCATACCAGACTGTGGACACCGGAGCATGCAACAGCCCCTGAGGCCATACCTCAGGCTTTCGCCATTTTTAGACTCTGCGGAGGTGATCCGAGACGGAGTCTGCTCTGGAGCGCCAATTTCGGCCGTGATGCAGATACGATCAGTGCAGTGGTGTGCTCTTTGGCGGGCGCACTTCATGGGGCTGAAGCCTTCCCCGCGGCATGGCTTGCACGACTTCGCACACCTTCAGGTACCTGCCTGGAGTTCACGGCTGAGGAAGATATAGTCGAGCTTGCGCGAGACCTTGTCGCGCTGTCGTGCAGAAGGGGAGCATAGGTCATGCAGGCGCTGAGCAAGAGAAAAGAATGGCCTCTGCTTCTGCTGCTGATGCCCGCTCTTGTGTATTTCCTGATCTATCACTTTATCCCGATTTCAGGCATGGTGATGGCATTTCAGGATTATCGCATCTTCGGCAAAAGTCCGTTTGTGGGGCTCAAGCATTTCAGGATTCTGTTTTCCTCGCCAGCCTTCATGCAGGTCATGCGCAACACCCTGATCATCAGCTTCATGAAAATCGTACTGTTTTTCCCGCTGCCGATCATCTTTGCCCTGATGCTCAACGAGGTCCGTTCCTCGATTCTCCGAAAGTTCATCCAGTCGACGACCTATCTGCCGCACTTTCTTTCGTGGGTGGTCATTGCCGGCATCTGGATCGCTTTTCTGTCTCCCACCAATGGCGGCCTGAACCAGCTGCTGGGCATGTTCAATGTGCCACCCAGAGATTTCATGACAGACAAGGGTGCCATACGGTGGGTGCTGTTTGCCTCCGAGACATGGCGAAGCCTGGGCTGGGATTCCATTATCTATCTTGCCGCCCTCGCGTCCATCAGCCCGAGCCTGTACGAGTCGGCAGATCTCGACGGGGCGGGTGCATTCCAGAAGATGTGGTACATCACGATACCGGAACTGCTGCCGACAATGGTCACGGTATTCATTCTCAACATGGGATTCTTTCTGAACGCAGGCTTCGACCAGGTATTCAACATGATGAATGATTCGGTGATCAGTGTGGTGGATATTCTCGATACCTACGTATATCGGATAGGCCTTCTGAACATGCAGTATTCATTCTCTACTGCGGCGAGCCTCTTCAAGGGTGTCATCGGGCTGGTGCTGATTCTGGCAGCGCATCAGGGTGCAAGAAAGATTACGGGGAAGGGCCTATGGTAACCAGAGTACGAACCCCTGCTGTCGAGCTTTTCTGGCGCTGGCTCTTTACTTTCTTCCTGCTTGTCGTCTGTGTACTTGTGCTGGTGCCCATGCTCAACCTGCTTGCGCTCTCACTCTCCGATCCGGCTCGGGTATCGGAGGTGCGGGGCCTCACGGTGTTCCCCAAGGGCTTTTCGCTAATCAATTACCGTGTGCTCGCGGCCAATCCGCTGTTTGTTCGCAGTTTTCTGAATTCGGTGTTCATTACTGTTGTCGGCACTGCTCTGAATCTGCTGGTGACCTCGATGGCGGCCTTTGCACTGACGAGGCCGAAGCTCCCATTCAAGCGCTTTTTCATGGTGCTGATCATCATCGTCATGATTCTCGAACCGGCACTGGTGACCGAGTACCTGGTCATCAAGAAGATTGGCCTCATGAACAGCCTCTGGGCGGTCATCCTCTACAAGACCGTCAATGTCTACTACTTAATCATTCTGATGCGCTATTTCGAAGAAATTCCACCTTCGCTCATCGATGCGGCGCAGGTGGATGGCGCAGGCAGCATGACGGTACTTACACAGGTCGTCATGCCGCTTGCGAAACCAGCTTTGGCTACGCTCGGGCTCTTCTATGGAGTGTTCCACTGGAATGAATACTTCCGGGCGAGCATCTATCTGACCGACCCTATGAAGTATCCTCTGCAGCTCATCCTGCGGCAGTTTGTGGTGCTCGATGATACAGCCTCGCTGATCGGGTCGGGCACATTGTTCAGCTACGATGAGGCAGCCCGCCTCAGCTACGATGCCTTGCAGGCAAGCACCATCATCGTAGCCATTCTACCGGTACTCATCGTCTATCCTCTCATCCTCAAGTACTATGCGCGAGGGGTGATGGAAGGCGGAGTGAAAGAATAGGAGGTCGTCATGAATACGCGCAGATTCATTCTGTCGCTCATGGTCGCGATGCTGTGTGTCGGTGTCGCGATGGTCGGCGCGCAGCCCAGGGTGCGGCTGGTACTCAAGGATCTCGATACCGACCCCAATGCCGCAGCGTTCATTCAACTCATTGAAAAGGCAATGGCTGCTGCAGGAACGCCAGTCAAAATCGAGGTTGTCAAAGTGCCTTCGGGCAACTACGCTGAAAAAATCAGCCTGATGATCATGTCCGGGGATATTCCCGACATCATCTACTTCCAGGGCGGCGATGACAAGATTGCCATGCAGGGCATTCTGGAAGACCTGCGTCCCTATGTTGCCAAATCGAAGTACATTAAGAACGTGCTCGATCCGCACAGCAAGACGAGGCTGGAGAGCTATCCCTATCTGGTGTGGGTCGCACCGCCGCGTGTACGGACACCGGTTATCCGCAAGGACTGGTTTGATACCCTGCCTTCCGCCAGGGAGGTCGCACAGCGTCCGACCGTCGACAGCTACTATGCGCTCTTCAAGGATCTTGTGCAGAAAAAGGGCGCAAAGTTCGGCATCTCAATCACCGGAGCGACGAACGGCGTCGAGGAACTCGATTCGATTTTTGATGGAGCCTTCGGTATCACCTCCACCTGGATGAAGGGATCTGATGGTCAGTGGGTCTATTGCAGAGTAACTCCCAACGAAAAGCAGAAGCTGGAATTCTATGCCAAGCTCTACAAGGAAGGCCTCCTCGATCCGGAGTACCTCACCAAGAAGTGGGATACCAAGGAACAGGTTTTCTATGAAGGGAAAGCAGGGATCATTGCAGGCGTCGCACCAGGAAGCATCGATGTCTATGCCAACAAAATGATGAAGACGCAGAATACCACCCTTGTACCGCTGCCACCTCCCGCAGGCAAGGCGCAGGGACTTGGTCCCTTCGTTGATGTCATCAAGGAGTCACGCGGATTTGCCATCCCTGTCACTTCGAAAGTCAAGGATGCCGCCTTTGCGGTACTCGATTTCATGTGGAGCCCGGAAGGGCTCAAGATCGCCAAGCTGGGCATTCCCGGTCTGCATTATGTGGAAGAGCCTAACCGCTACGTCCTTACTGATAAATATGCGGAATGGTATAACGGCTGGTTCGGCGATTCGTTCAACGGCTTTGTTCCCGACAAGCCTCTGAGCAGACCGATCATGACCGAGGCGGCAGTGGAAGCAGGCAAGCTCGCCGTAAAGTACATGATGCCGGACAAGACCTTCCTCATTCCCGAGCAGTATGTTGCCCAATGGGATGCCATGGTCAATTTGTACAAGGAATATACCGCCGATATCGTCACCGGCAAGAAACCAATTTCCGCGTTTGATGAATTCGTGCAGAAATGGTATGCAGCAGGCGGAACTGAGCTGACGAAGTACGCCCAGACAAAGTTGAAGTGAGCTACCCCTGTGCATGAGGTGCGGCGCATTGGAAGGAATGCGTCTGCGCCTCATGTGCGAGGGCACGGAGCATATATGTCGACACTCTCATCTGACTATCTGGAACGGGTCTATGCAGGCCTTCTCGGGAAAATGATCGGGATACGGCTGGGAGCCCCGGTCGAGCCCGCCATATGGACGTATGAGCGGATCCGCGAAGTATATGGAGACATCACGTCCTACCTGAAACCATACAGGAATTTCGCTGCTGATGATGATGCCAACGGGCCGATCTATTTCATTCGACCACTGCTGGAGAAGGTCGAGCTGCTGCGGCATGCCGACATCGGCAACCCTTCCATATCGCTCAGCATCACTCCCGGAGAGGTGGGACGCGCATGGCTTGAGTACGCACGGGAAGGTGTGGGTATGTTCTGGTGGGGCGGCTATGGCAGAAGCACCGAGCATACCGCCTATCTCAATCTCAAGCATGGGGTTCCTGCTCCCGAATCGGGTTCAATTGCCCGTAATGGCAAGATCAGTGCAGAACAGATCGGAGGGCAGATCTTTATCGATACCTGGGGACTTGTGTGGCCCGGTAAGCCTGAACGGGCTGCCGAGTATGCTGCAGCTGCCGCATCGGTGTCGCATGACGGCGAAGGGCTCAATGGTGCTCGCTTTATTGCTGGATGTATTGCCGCTGCGTTTTCCGCTCTTGACGTGGATACGGTGGTCAGGATGGGAAGATCCCAGATACCAGATGGCTCGGCCTATGCCTCCGTTGTCGATGCAGTGGTCGATTTCCACAGGCGACAGCCGGATAACTGGCGGGCCTGTATGGAGTTCCTGATTGCGGAATGGGGGTATGACCGATGGCCCGGCCTGTGCCACATCATTCCCAACGCCGGTGTGTGCGTGCTGGCGCTGCTTTATGGGAGAGGAAGCTTTGCGCGTACGGTGGAGATAGCCACCATGTGCGGATGGGATACTGACTGCAATGCTGGCAATGTGGGCTGCATCGCTGGCGTGCTGTATGGACTGGATGCACTGCCGGCACACTACCGCACCCCCATCAATGACAGCGTGGTGCTCTCGGGGCTGCCTGGCACCCTCAATATCCTCGATGTGCCGACCTTTGCCCGACGCATAGCTGAGGCCGGTTATCGCCTGGCTATGGAGCCAGTACCTGCAGATCTTGCCCACGCGCTCGAGCGTGGTGATGGCGAGGGCGCGCTCTGGTTCGATTTCAAGCTACCCGGCTCAACGCATGGGATGAGAAGCTCGGATCCTGTCCGTGGAACGGTGCGCCATCGGAATGGTACTCTGGAATTCCAGTTCGAGCGCCTGCTGCGGGAAGAGAGCGTCAAGCTTTTCTACAAGCCTTTTTACCGTAGAGATGATTTTGATGACGAGCGGTACAGCCCTGTCTTTTCGCCGCTCGCTCGACCAGGGCAGCATGTCGAGATTGAGTTTTCGCTCGAACGATGGGAAGGGCAGAGCCTTGGGGTGGAAGGCTATGTCCGTGATACCTGGAGTCGGGCCGATATCATCACCACGCCAACCCTGTTTCCGGCAGAAGGGGAGACCTATCAGCTTTCATTCGCAATTCCTTCGCTCGACGGCTCGTTCCCCGACGAGATTGGCCTGAAGATCACAGGATTTTCGGGCAAAGGCAAGCGCGAATCAGGAATTCTCCGTATCACGCACGTTGCGGTGGGCGGCAAGGCTTCCTACACCATCGACATGAGCAGGCAGGCGGTTGAATTCGGCTGTGTCACTCCCTTCTCTCATGATGGAGGATGCTGGAGTATCGAGGAAGGAAGGCTCCAGCTCATGACGCCGGTACAGGCGGCCTCCTATACCGGTGGGTACCGGGTCGGCAATCAGCGCATCACTGCCATGGTGCGGCCGCTTGCGGGCGACAGCCATTGTCTCATCGTGCGTGCCCAGGGAGCGATGAAGGGCTACTGGGCGGGCTTCGATGGTCCTGGGAAAGTGGCGCTGTATCGTCATGACCAGGGTTTTACGCTGCTTGCGCAGGCTTCCTTCCCCTGGACAGCCGGCACGGACTATGCGCTCTCACTGCAGGCGTCTGGTTCCCAGCTCGAATTCTCTGTTGATGGCCAGGTTCTCCTCAGGGCAGAAGATGCCTCATTCTCGTATGGCATGGCAGGTTGCGGCGCTCTGTGCGCTGCACGCGCCCTCTATGGGTCCTTCAAGGTGGAAGAACTATGAATCCTGCATGCTTCTCTGCAGGCTCACTGTCGAAATCGGATTGTTGCGTCACGTATGAGGCTTCAGATGAGCCTCTTTCAATAGAGGTCAAGTCGAGCGTCGAGCGGCTGTTCGGGATGTCCATACGCAGTACTGCTGCTGCAATGGCAGCGTCTCTTGGTGTTACAAGAGGGAAGCTGAGTATAGACGATGATGGGGCCCTGGCACCGGTGCTTGCAGCACGAATTGAGGCTGCTTTGCGGCTCGCTGGCTTCTCGGAGCTCCAGACAGGTAGGAAGGGGCACCTCAGAAGTGTCGGGCATCCACACAACCGGAAAGACAGAGCCCGGTATGCGCGCCTCTACCTTCCGGGCAATCAGCCCCATCTCATGATCAATGCGGATCTGTTCGGAGCAGATGTGCTTGTATTCGACCTTGAGGATGCAGTGCCATCTGATCGCAAGCTCGAAGCCCGTATTCTGGTTCGGATCATGCTCGATTGTCATTCGCTGTTTCAACGCAGCGAGCGAGCCGTGCGCATCAATCCGCTCGAAGGACCATGGGGTGCCGAGGATCTCGCCGAAGTCGTACAAGGCAAGCCTGATGCAATCCTGCTGCCAAAATGCGAAACAGCAGAGCAGGTGCAGGCCCTGGATGCGGAGTTGAGCAGACTGGAAAAAGCCCATGGACTTGAGTTGGGATCGATTTCTATCATGCCGCTCATCGAAACCGCCGCAGGTGTGCTCGCCGCGGCAGACATCGCCAGGGCCTCAAAGAGGAATAGTGCGCTCTGCTTTGGGGCTGAAGACTATCTGACCGACATTCAGGCATTCAGAGAACAGAGTGCTTCCGCTGATGTAGCATCGGTATTCGCCGATGGTACCATCCTTGCGCGGCAGATGGTTGTGCTCGCTGCAAGGGCGGCAGGCATCGATCCGCTGGATTCGGTCGTCGTCGACATCGAAGACCAGGAAGCGCTTCGACGATCCTGTCTTGCGGCGCGCCGAATCGGCATGGCAGGCAAGGCTGCGATCCACCCTGCTCAGATTGGTGTGATACGGGAGTGTTTCCAGCCTTCTCCGGAGGAACTCGAGTGGGCTCGCGAGATCCTGCGGGCGGCAGAAGAGGCTGAGGCAGAAGGAAGAGGTACCGCAACACGCAACAACGCGATGATCGATGCCCCTGTCATCGCTCGAGCACGGCGCATGCTGGATACTGCCTGTTTTCACAAGGATTGAAGCATGGAATGGATCACGAATGCTGCGGGACGGAACATTCCCGCACGGATTGAAGGTCGCGCCTGTGTGCCTTTTGCAGGTACAGCAGCGGATCCGCTTGGCGAAATCAGAAGGCAGGCGAGTGTGCTGCGCAGCGTCCCTAAACGGGGCGCTGCAAATAAGCTGGTCCTAAGCTGGGACGAACTGTTTGACAGACTCGCCATACATGACGGCGCAACAATTTCCTTTCATCATCACTTGCGGGATGGAGATGCCATTGTGCTCGAAGTCGTGCGCAGGCTTGCAGCGCGCGGAGTAAGGAACCTGACCCTTGCACCCAGCGCACTCTTTTCGGTGCACGAGGCATTGATTCCCTTTATCCGGCAGGGTGTCATTGCAAAAATCGAAGGGTCCATGTATGGGGCGATAGGCAAGGCGTGCTCACAGGGGCTCATGCCGAACACCTGCATCCTGCGTTCCCACGGGGGACGGCAGCGCGCAATCCAGGAAGGGGATCTGCGCATTGATGTTGCTTTTATTGCCGCTCCCTGTGCCGATGCATTCGGCAATGCGAACGGATTGTACGGCAAGTCAGCCTGCGGACCGCTGGGCTATCCGAAACCTGATTCCGAACATGCGCGTACGGTGGTGGTGATCACCGACAATCTGGTGCCGTATCCCTGCACGCCCTGGGCGATAGAGGGTGGCCATGTAGACTATGTGCTCGAGGTGGAATCTATCGGTGATCCTGCAAAAATAGTATCAGGATCTACCAGACTCACCCGAAGCCCGACTCAGTTGCTGATTGCGGATCTGACCGCGCGATTCATAGAAGCCGCGGGTATCATGAAGGAAGGATTCTCGTTTCAGGCGGGGGCAGGAGGCATTTCGCTCGCTGCGACGGTTGCGCTTGCTGCCAGGATGCGCACTGCAGGCATCCATGCGTCGTTCGCCCATGGGGGAGCGACGAAGGTCATGGTAGACCTTCTCAAGGAAGGGTTGCTGGGGACTATCATCGATCTGCAGAGCTTCGATCTCGATGCGGTGCGGTCCTGTGCTGAAAATCCAAACCATATCCCTTCCGACCCCTTTGTTTCATACGGGCCACGCTCGGCTTGCTGTGTTGCCAACATGCTGGATGTCGCAATCCTGGGGGCAACCGAAATTGACCTCGATTTCAATGTGAATACGGTGACGCATTCAGACGGCATTCTGCAGCATGGCATAGGCGGTCACAGTGATGCGGCGGCTTCCGCAAAGTGCACCATCATCACCGCTCCTTCGTTCCGCAAACGCATCCCCATTGTGCGCGAACACGTCACGACGCTCACCTGTCCTGGAGAAATCGTCGATGTCCTCGTGACCGAGCGAGGCATTGCCATCAACCCGAGGCGGGAGGATCTGCTGGACAGGGTCAGATCCAGCGGCCTGCCACTCGTCACCATGGAGCAGCTGTACCGGGATATCATTGCCATTACCGGCATGCCGGAGCCGCCCCGTTTTGGGGATCGTATCGTCGCGCTCATAGAATGGCGCGATGGCAGTGTGCTCGATGTGGTGCGGAATGTGGCAGATCTGGAGTGAATACCAATGAGCACTTGTGGCGTCCCTTGCCGCAGGTTATTGTGTCATCATGATATTTACCAGTCTTTCCAACCCCCTCCACATTGACTCGGTGCGCGTACCCAGCAGGGGTGGCGCCATCGGCATGACCTCCTGCCCGGGGAAGAAGTGCCCGAGTGCAGGTGGCTACCATGACCGGGACCTTAGCATGGACCTCAGGGCCATTCGCGACTGGGGCGCGGAAATTCTGGTAAGCCTTATTGAGGAGCACGAGTATCACCAGGTAGGTATTGCGGATTTTGAGCAGCACCTGCCAGAGGGCATGCTGCACCTGAAGCTTCCCATCGAGGATGCATCCGTGCCCGGGCCCGCCTGGGAGCAGCAATGGAACCTGGAGGGGCGCCTGGTGCGCTCGGTGCTGCGGCGTGGGGGCAGGGTGTGCCTGCACTGCATGGGTGGCCTGGGGCGCACCGGGATGATTGCTGCGCGCCTTCTGGTGGAATCCGGGGTGCATCCTGAAGACGCCATACGAATGGTGCGGGCAGCGAGGCCGGGCACCATCGAGACACCCGAACAGGAAGCCTATGTGAGGTCCTTCGAAGGCCTCTGGCGGATGCGCGACCGGTTCCGGGGGTGCCTCCTTGCCGGGGCCTGTGGCGATGCGCTCGGCGCGCCGGTGGCATTCGACTCGCACGCTGCCATCGGGGCGCGCTTTGGAGCTGAAGGAATCAGGAATTTTGCGCCATACCGAAATGGAAAGGCGGGGCTTATCACCGACGACACCCAGATGACGCTCTCTCTTGCAGAAGGCTTGCTTCGCGCCGCTCAGGCAGCCCTGTACACATGCGCGACTGAACCGGAATATGACTGCGCCTGTGCGCGTGCCTTTTCCCTTGGGGCAGGGGAGCAGCGGCATGGCCACCCCACCGGCTACCTGGCCTCAGGCACCTTTGCCCGAATTCTCTGCGAACTAGCATGGAACGTACCGCTTGCCGAGGCAGTGCAGCACACCATTGAATGGCTGAGGCAGGAGACCGGATCGGAAGAGACCATCCAGAAGCTTCAGGAAGCACTCCAGCGTGCCGAAAGTCCTGACGAGGCTTCTTCCTGCATCGCGAGACTGGGCGAGGGCTGGGTTGCCGAGGAAGCCCTGGCGATCGCGGTGTTCTGTGCGGTCAGAGCTCCATCACTCGAAGAGGGCATCGTCATGGCGGTGAACATCGAGGGCGACTGCGATTCCACCGGCGCGATGACGGGCAATCTGCTGGGCATGATGCATGGCACGGCCGCCATTCCTCCGCGATGGCTCAATGCGCTCGAGCTGCGAGACACCATCCAGACCGTCGCGGACGACCTCTTTGATCTGCGCGATGTCGTGGGTCTGGACGGCACCGATCTGCGGGGGTACGACCCGGAAGAAGCCGCCCTTCGCGCCCGGCTCGTACAGAAAGCCCGCACCTGGTGTGAGGAGCGCTGGCCTGGCTGGGAGTTAGGGGTCAGACGATCTTCAGACGTTCACGCGACACTGTATCAAAGAATATAGCGCCCCACAGGTCCAGCGCACGCGTATCTTTCAGGAAAGGAGCAACGTCGGCCTTCGCCTGTTCGAAATCGACATGTGCGAAATGTGCTGAGAGTATCTGCAACAGCGATGCGCGTGTGAGCGATTCTGAAGCAGTCCACTGACCGCTCTGCCGCAGGCGCGCTTCCAGATGGTGTACCTTGACAGGGATGTCTCTACCTAGGAACCAAAGATAGTCATAATAATCCCGCCCTTTTACGCGATGCTTCCATGATCGTGCAATGAGTGCATGCAGCTTGCCTGCAAAGAGCGAAGGAAGATCATATACGCGCGCAGAGTAGGGCAGAGGTGCAAGTCCGAATTTGGTTTCAAAATCTGCGTAGGGCGGTGGGTTGATATCGATCTCCAGCTTGATCTTCAACATTTCATTCGGCGGTACCCCCGGCACGGGAGGTTCAATCGAGGTGATTTTCATCAGATGAATGAGTGTGCCACCCTTGATGAACGCCGACTGTATCGCCGATTCATGCGACTTGTTTTTTTGGGTAATTTCCATTTCAAAGCCCCATGCAGCCAGTTCATCCCGTACGTACGGAAGATACTCCACCAAAGAAAAGTCGGGATTGGGGTAATCAAGACTGAAGTCCAGATCCTCAGAGAAGCGATCAAGCCCATGGAAGATACGAAGCGCGGTTCCACCATAGCAGGCAGCATGGATAAAGAACTGGGAACGCCACAGGCCAAGCAGTGTAATTTCCTGTACGATTTCCTTGAGCGCCTGGCGATACTCGTCGCTGTTTCTGCATTGGTACCGATCCAGCATGGACTGAATGGTAGAGGGATACTTCATGATTGCCTTGCCTTTCTCAACCATGCGGCCAGCGCTAATACCGACTTTCTTCGATACATCGGCGCAATCCATTCGATAAATGCATACTCCAGCGTGCGCAGCTCATCCAGCTCCATGCGCCAGTCGTCCAACAAAAGATGCTCAATGTCTCTGAGGGACGTTGCGCGTGGTACCTTGTAGGTTGCATCGCAGAGTGCTTTTTCCGGTGTCGCGATGAGATAGGCAAGGCCGTTTTCTTCTTCCCGCATGATGCCATAGGGATATACTTGATCCGGCAGATAGTAGTAGCGAAATTCGCCCAGCGGGGTTCGGAATAGCTTGTTCCGGTCCTTGCGAAAACATGCCGAGGTAACCACCTCAACCTGTTCAGGGATAAGCCCCGCCCTCGAAAGCGCATAATCGAACGAAATATAGGAAGGCCCATAGAGCATCGACGCAAGCACACGGCGTGAAACCGACCTCTCATTGACATAGAGCCCGCGTTTTATCTGAATGAGCGCGCCGGATTTCAGCATTCTGGTAATGCGAGCCCTGGGGGCGCCATATTCCTTCAACTGCTCCATGACCATCTGATGCGTCAGGATCATATTTTTACCTCCAGCAAGTATCACTATAGTAGACTTACTGGAGGAAAACAAGGGTCCGCTGCGCACTCATATCCTGTTTGTCCCCAGGACAGCGGTATGCTATACTTATTCGAACTGCGACAACCATTCCAAAACCCAAGGAGCCCACATGGATTCCAGAAAAGAACAGGAACGCGCCGAACTGCACCGCACCATCTGGAACATCGCCAACGACCTGCGCGGCAGCGTCGATGGCTGGGACTTCAAGCAGTACGTGCTGGGCATGCTGTTCTACCGGTATATATCAGAGAACCTCACTAGCTACATCAACAGGATAGAACGCGAGGCTGGGAACCCCGCCTTCGATTACGCACAGCTCTCTGATAAGGAAGCTGAGCAGGCCCGGGCTGAACTCGTCCAGACCAAGGGGTTTTTCATCCTCCCCAGCGAGCTCTTTGAGAATGTGCGCAGGCGCGCCCCCTCCGACGAAAACCTCAACGAAACGCTGGAGCGCATTTTCCACAATATTGAGGCTTCTTCCCTTGGGACGCCGAGCGAAAAGGATTTCAAGGGGCTGTTTGACGATATCGATGTGAACAGCAACAAGCTGGGACCTACCGTTGCCAAGCGCAACGAGCGCCTGGTTAAGCTCATGAACGGTGTGGGTGACATGCAGCTTGGCGACTACAAGGACAATACCATCGATGCCTTTGGCGATGCCTACGAATTCCTCATGAGCATGTACGCGTCCAACGCGGGCAAATCGGGTGGAGAATTCTTTACGCCGCAGGAGGTGTCCGAGCTCCTCACCCGCATCGCCATCGATGGCAAGACCGAGGTGAACAAGGTGTACGACCCCGCCTGCGGTTCGGGCTCCCTCCTGCTCAAAACCGCAAAAATCCTCGGCAAGGACAAGGTGCGGCAGGGCTTCTTCGGGCAGGAAATCAATATCACGACGTACAACCTGTGCCGCATCAACATGTTTCTGCACGATATCGACTATGACAAGTTCGACATCGCCCATGGCGACACCCTGACCGAACCGCAGCACTGGGATGATCAGCCTTTTGAAGTAATTGTCTCCAACCCGCCCTATTCAATCCACTGGGAAGGCGATGCAAATCCTGTTCTCATCAATGACCCGCGCTTTTCGCCCGCGGGGGTGCTGGCGCCCAAGTCCAAGGCGGATCTTGCCTTTATCATGCACTCTCTCTCCTGGCTTGCGACCACTGGCACGGCGGCGATTGTCTGCTTCCCCGGCGTGCTGTATCGCGGCGGGGCGGAACAGAAAATCCGAAAATACCTCATCGACAACAACTATATCGATGCGATCATCCAGCTGCCGGACAATCTCTTCTTCGGTACCAGCATTGCCACCTGCATCATGGTGCTCAAAAAATCAAAGCCGGATAACCGCACGCTCTTCATCGATGCGTCAGGGGAATTCGTCAAAGTGACAAACAATAACAAACTGAGCGAGGAAAATATCCAGCATATCTTTGAGGTCTATACCGCGAGGCAGGACCGGCAGCACGTTGCCCGCCTGGTACCCAACGGCGAGATTGCCGAAAAGGAGTATAACCTTTCGGTTTCGACCTATGTCGAGCAGGAAGACACCCGGGAAGACATCGACATCAAGGCGCTCAACGCGGAGATTGCAGCGATCGTTGCGCGCGAGCAGGTACTGCGGGACGAAATTGCAAAGATCATCAGGGAAATCGAGGGTGAGCCATGAGCAGGCTGGATGAACTCATCAACGAGCTGTGCCCGGATGGGGTGGAGTATAAGACATTAGGCGAAATATGCAAAATTGAAACTGGTAAGCGCGATGCTAATGAAGCAGTAAGTGATGGCATATATGCTTTTTTCACTACAGCAAGAGAACCAAGCACAATAAATAATTATCGATGGGATGAAGAAGCTTTGCTTGTCTCTGGCAACGCTAATGTTGGTGATGTTAAATATTACAATGGCAAATTTGATGCCTATCAAAGGACATACGTTCTTACAAAATTCAATAACAAAATCAGCGTTAAATTTTTGTACTATCTACTGTCGAATAACTTACAAAAATACTGCATTAAACGATCAAATAAGTCAGCAATGACTTATATTCTATTGTCTACGCTCACCAATTTCCCCATCCCCCTCCCCCCGCTCCCCGTCCAGCGCGAGATTGTGCGCATCCTTGATACTTTTACTGAGCTGACGGCTGAGCTGACGGCTGAGCTGACGGCGAGGAAGAAGCAGTATGAGTATTATAGAGATTATCTGCTCGATTTTGAAAACAGGGAGCTATATCCGGATGGGGTGGAGTATTATAGACTAGAAGATTTATTTGATATTAGAAATGGTTATACTCCTTCCAAGTCAAATAAAGAGTATTGGGAACATGGAACAGTACCATGGTTCAGAATGGAAGATATCAGAGAAAATGGCAGAATATTATCCGATAGCATTCAGCATGTTTCGGTTAAATCCATTAAAGGTGATCTTTTCCCTGCGAATTCAATCATTATTGCGACTTCTGCAACCATAGGCGAGCATGCTCTTATAAAAACTGAATTCTTAGCGAATCAGAGATTTACTTGTTTATCAATAAAAAATGAATATAAAAATCTACTTGACCCTATGTTTATTTTCTATTACTGCTTTAAGTTAGATAAATGGTGTATCAATAATACCAATGTTTCAAGCTTCTCTTCGGTTGATATGGTAAAATTTAAAAATTTTCATTTCCCCCTACCCCCGTTCCCCGTCCAGCAGCGCATCGTCTCCATCCTCGACCGCTTTGACGCCCTGTGCAACGACCTCACCAGCGGGCTACCGGCGGAAATCGAAGCACAGAAAAAGCAGTACGAGTACTACCGAGACAAGCTCCTCACCTTCAAGGAGAAGAAGGCATGAGTACCTACAACATCGTCGCGTCCACCGATGAATACACGGTCGTCTCGGAATATGAGCCAGACTATGCACGCCCCGACTCCTACCAGAGCGAAGCCGAGCTTGAACGCGAGTTTCTCGCACAGCTGCAATCGCAGGGCTATGAGTACCTTGCCATCCGTAGCGAGCGCGAACTCATAGCCAACCTGCGCCGCCAGCTGGAGGCACTCAACACCTACCGCTTTTCCGACTCCGAATGGGAACGCTTCTTCTCTGAATGCATCGCCAACCGCAATGAAGGTATTGTCGAGAAAACCCGCAGAATTCAGACTGATTATGTTCAGAACCTGCGCCAGGACAACGGGTTTACTAAAAACATCACGCTGATCGATAAAAAACAGATTCACAACAACAGGCTGCAGGTGATCAACCAGTACGAGGAAGCTGGTGGCACCCATCCTTCGCGCTACGACGTGACCATCCTGGTCAACGGACTACCGCTCGTCCATGTGGAGCTCAAACGCCGCGGCGTGGCGCTGCGGGAAGCCTTCAACCAGATCAACCGCTATCAGCGGGAAAGCTTCTGGGGCAGCTCGGGACTCTTCGAGTACGTACAGATCTTCGTCATCTCCAATGGCACGCATACCAAGTACTATTCCAATACCACTCGTGAAAACCACCTCAAGGAAATGAATGAAGTCGAGCGGCGCTCCAGCAGAAAAACCAGCCACAGCTTTGAATTTACCTCCTGCTGGGCCGACGCAAAGAACAGAACCATCACCGATCTTGTCGATTTTACCAAAACCTTCTTCTCAAAACACACGCTGCTCAATATTCTGACCCGCTATTGCGTCTTCACTGCCGAAAACATGCTCCTCGTCATGCGCCCGTACCAGATTGCCGCTACCGAGCGCATTCTTTCGCGCATCGAGATTGCGCACAATCACAAATGGACTGGCTCCATCCAGGCGGGCGGCTATGTATGGCACACAACCGGTTCGGGCAAGACCCTGACCAGCTTCAAGACCGCGCTCCTTGCTTCGGAACTGCCCTACATTGAGAAAGTGCTCTTTGTGGTGGACCGCAAGGACCTCGACTACCAGACGATCAAGGAATATGACCGTTTCCAGAAGGGTGCTGCCAACAGCAACACCTCAACCCGAATCCTGCAGCGCCAGCTCGAAGACCCCACCTGCAAGATCATCATCACCACCATCCAGAAGCTCGACCTGTTCATTTCCCGCAACAAGGGGCATGAGGTATTCAAAAAAGAAATCGTCATCATCTTCGACGAATGCCACCGTTCACAATTTGGCGAAATGCATGCCCAGATCGTCAAATCCTTCAGGAAATATTTCCTGTTCGGGTTTACCGGTACCCCGATTTTTGCGGCCAATGCCGTAGGCAGCAAGGGACCGCTCCTGCAGACCACGCAGCAGGTGTTTGGCGAGCAGCTCCACTGCTACACCATTGTCGATGCCATCAACGACGGCAACGTGCTGCCGTTCCGCATCGACTACATCAACACCATCAGGATGCGGGATGACATCGAAGACCGGGAGGTTCCTGCAATTGATCGAGAGCGCGCGCTCGAAGATCCTGCGCGCATCCGCGAGGTGGTGCGCTATATCCTTGAGCATTTTGACCAGAAAACCAAACGCTCAAGCTTCTATACCCTTGAAGGCAAGCGCGTCTGGGGCTTCAATTCGATCCTTGCAACCAGCTCCATTTCTGCCGCAAAGAAATACTACCAGGAATTACGCCGCCAGCTTCAGGAGCGGCATCAGACTCTGAATATTGCACTCATCTACAGCTTCAGCCCCAATGAGGATGAGATCGAAGACGTCTTCCCCGATGAGGATTTTGACACGGACAGGCTCGACCGCTCATCACGCGAGTTCCTGGAATCGGCCATCGCTGATTACAACGCCACCTTCAACACCAATTTCGACACATCCTCTGACAAGTTTGAAAACTACTACAAAGACATCTCCCAGCGCATGAAGAACCGCGAGATCGACCTCCTTGTCGTGGTGAACATGTTCCTGACCGGCTTTGATGCTACCACCCTCAATACCCTGTGGGCCGACAAGAACCTCAGGCAGCATGGGCTTTTGCAGGCGTTCTCGCGCACCAACCGCATTCTCAATTCGGTCAAGACCTTCGGCAACATCGTGTGCTTCCGCAATCTGCAGCAAGAAACCGACGAGGCGATCGCCCTGTTTGGCAACAAGGATGCGGGCGGCATCATTCTGCTGCGGGACTTTGAATCGTATTACCACGGCTATGACGAAGATGGCACGCACCATGCTGGCTACACCGAGCTGGTAGAGGACTTGCAGGAGCGGTTTCCTCTCGGTCAGCCGATTGTAGGTGAGCAGCAGCAGAAGGACTTTATCAGGCTCTATGGCGCCATTCTCAAGCTCAGAAACATCCTCACTGCCTTTGATGCCTTTGAAGGCAAGGACATCCTGACCGAGCGGGACTTGCAGGACTACCAGAGCATCTATCTCGACCTGTATCAGGAATATGCGCGCAGAGAGCGCGTCGAAAAAGAGAAGATCAACGAAGACCTTGTGTTCGAACTGGAGCTCGTGCGCCAGATTGAAGTGAATATCGACTATATCCTCATGCTGGTTGCCAAATACCAGGCATCACTCTGCCAGAACAAGGATATTCTGGTCAGCATCAACAAGGCGGTCAGTTCCAGCATGCAGTTGCGCAGCAAGAAGGAGCTGATCGAGCAGTTTATCCAGACTATCAATGCCTCTTCGCATGTCGATGAGGACTGGCGAACCTTTGTGGAAGCACAGAAGGAAGCAGCGCTCGAAACCATTATCAGGGAGGAGCGCCTCAAGGAAGCGCCAGCGAGGAGATTCATCACCAATGCCCTGCGCGATGGCGTGCTCAAGACCACCGGCACCGACCTGGATGCCATTCTGCCGCCGGGCTCGCTCTTCTCCGGCAGCCGCCAGGCAACAAAGGAGCGAGTGATCGCCCGCCTGCGGCAGTTCTTTGAGACGTTTGTGGGGCTGGGGTGAGAGATCTCACCCCTTTCCCACCATCTTCGCTGCGAGCCTGCCGGTCATGATGGCCGTGGGGCCACCAGCGGGGCTGAAGGACCACTGGCCAGCCTTGAAGACATGCGGGATCGTCGTCTGCACCGATTTGTTCATCTGCAGCATCGAGGACGGCACCGGCAGGGGATGTTCGAACGACCAGCCCACAATCGCGCCTTCTGAGCTTCCATCAATGCGGGCCAGCGTCAGCGGCGAGGCGGAGAACCGGAACAGGATTCTGTCTCTGAGCGAGGGCAGGAGCGTGCGGGAAAGCACTTCGATGATCGCATCCTCAAGGTACTGCTTGAGCTCCTGATACCAGCCATCGGCAGCCACTTTCTTGAACAGCTCGTAGTCTGCAAGCAGGCTGATGATGAGCCCCGTCTTTCCTGGTGGCGCAAGCGACGCATCGCGCATCGCCGGTATGGAAATCTCGAAGGTGTTCAGCGCGCAGAAGTCCCTGAGCCAGGCCTGCACTTGCTCCCTGGTCGTGGACGTCCAGTGGTCCAGCATCGCGCGCAGCTCGCTCTTTACTGTCGAGCCAAGGCCCTTCCGTGAAGGCGTGTAGAACAGGTGTCCTGTCGGAATGGAAGAGAGCGCTTCCACCGGCTCATCCAGCGCCACATAGAGCGTAAAGACCGACTCGGCACCCCTGGCGGCCAGGATGCGGGCCTGTTCTTTCTGTACGGCAGCGCGCGCACCTGACGGCAGCTCGCCAGTATCGATGATCGAATACAGCCGCTTGAGATCAGCCGCCCAGATCAGGTTCTCATAGCCATACTGATTGCCCCGCGCATCCTCCAGCATCCGTCGGCCGGACAGTACGCGCACTACCTCAGTGCCGGTCAGTACCATCCCGCCAAAATCCCTGATTCTGTCGGCAAGGCGCTGCGTGAACGCGCCCATGCCGCCCTCGGGATAGCGGTAATCGTTGTAGAGCGCGAAATAGCTGAGCGTGAAGAATGCCGGTGTGCCTCGGAAGAAGTGCTGGCTGAACACATCGATCAGGGCCTGATTGGTCATGAAGCTGCTGAAAAACCGCTCCATGGGAATGCTGAGCTTTTTGATCCGCGAGATGGTGTGCACGAACTGGCCCAGCCACTTGAGCATCCCTGGCAGCATGGCGAGGTTTCGTGGCGTCTTGGAAAACAACGGATTATCGACTCCGTAGAGCACCTTGAGGTCCTTGATGACCTCGGCAATCTCGCGAAACAGCGCATCGATTTCTGCGACGCTCTCGGGATACAGCTCCTTGAGCACACGCGCATAGTCGCCAAGGCTCTCCTCGCCTCTGACTGGAAAGAGCCTGTCTTCGATACCCAGCGATACCGGATTGGGCAGCAGGCGCAGATCGATTCCCAGCTCTTCCAGCATGGGTCCGACCAGACCGGAGTTGACCAGCGCACGTGCGCCGCCCTCGAAATGGAATCCTTCGCGTACAAACGAGGTCATGAGCCCGCCGCAGCGCTCGTTTTTTTCCAGCAGCAGCGTCTTCTTGCCTGCCTTGGCGAGATACACTGCCGCGGTCAGCCCCGCGATGCCGCCGCCTACCACGATGCACTCGTGCTGTGTCATGCGCTGGCTCCTTGCACTTTGTGTCTGTAACCGTCATAATGGCTGCAATAGACTTCTGTCAACCTCACACCTTCTATATTAAAAATACTATAAATCACCCCGCATCGGCTTAAAAGGGCAGTGCGGAGTCTCCGGAATATTGCATACCTGACAGACGTGCCTTGAGATCTTCGATGGTGAGCGGAGCCGAACCTTCGTAGTGGTTGTTGACATTGATCGTCACCGCGTGCCCGCGGGCTGCAAGGTCCATCGCCATGGAGAGAATCGCCCGCTTTTCTTCGGCTGGTTTGGGGTCGATGATGGCGTTCCACTGCATGCCTGTCTTTTCTTCGATTGCGCCCCGATCGCCTCCCAAAAGGCGGATGACAGCATCCGACTGGACAAGCTCCCGATAGAGCGCATAGACCTCATACGCATGGGGCATGTAGATCTTTTCGCTGAACACGGGCAGCAGCTTGTGCTCGAGCAGGAACCTGAAGAATGATTCAGTGAGGAAATTCCGGTTTCGTGTTTCGATGGCGAAGGGCAGCTGTCCGAAACGGGCGCGCAGGCTAGTGGTGAACCTGTCCAGGGCATCAAGGAATGCTGTGAGCGAGGGCATTCGCTGGCGATTGAGGTATTCGAATTCAAACATGATGGCATCGAGCCTGGGGAGCATGGGCTCGATTACTTCGAGAAAGCGGGCAAAGCGCTCGTCAGAGAGGAAAGAGGGGTTGGGCGCCTCGCTGCCGGAAGCTCCGCGCGCTCGCAACGTGGGGACAGTCAGTTCACGCGGCGCCTTGCAGGTAAAGCGGAACCCCTCCGGCACCTGCGCAAGGTATTCGGCAACCTCATCTCTTTCGGGGATCCTGTAGAACCAGCTGTCGATTTCCGCGGTATCGAAATGCTGTGCATACTCACGCAGATAGCCTGCGGCGCGTGGCTGGAGAGACGTGTAGACCACGCCTACCCATGAGGGATAGTTCCAGGAGCAGGTACCCCATCGGATATGCTGCTGCAGGCTGTTCATCATGCAAGAGTATTGTAGCAGCAAAGGAATGTGGTCGAAAGCGCGTGCAGCAGCCGGCATGCAGGGCATGTATGGAGAGAATGGCACATGACGCGGCAATTGGGTTCGATATGCTCTGGTTTGACTTTTTCAGCAGAATCGCCTACCTTGTATAAAAATTCATCTGTTATGCATGGCAAAATTGTGTACTTTTTCAGTTTAGTAACAGTACCATGGTAACAGTTGCTTTCTCCAAGGTAGGAGAGAAGCTAATTCTTTATGGGCGCTGACGGATTTGAACCGCCGACCTACTGGGTGTAAACCAGCCGCTCTGACCAGCTGAGCCAAGCGCCCATTACGTGACGCGGCAGACAGTATCATAAGGAAAGGGTTATCGTCAAGTGAATCCTCCGAACTCTCCACATCCGGAACTGCTCTGTCTTGGGCATGCCATGGTTGATCTCTATCTGAGGAGCAGCAGGGAAGTATGGCAGCACCTGCGGGAGTTGCTCTCCGATTTGCTCCCTTTTGATGGAGCTGGAGCTGAGAAAGGCTTCAGAACGCCTCTGCATCTCCAGCAGGCGCAGATGGAGGCCATCCTCAGGACGCTTGGACAGGAGGTCAGGGATAGGCACGTGCAGGCTGTTGCCTACGCAGGCGGTTCGGCGCTCAATGCAGCACGCATGGCTGCCCGCAGCGG
>JAOABY010000032.1 GCA_026418115.1 Spirochaetaceae bacterium
ATTCCACACCCACATCGCATGCACCGCCATCCACAATGAAATCAACCTTTTCTCCGAGCATCGACACTACGTGCTGCGCAGTAGTCGGTGAGATATAGCCAAAGGGATTGGCGCTCGGAGCCGCAACTACCGTCCCGGAGAGAGCGATGATGCGTCGGGCAATATCATTCCTTGGAAACCGTACGGCGACAGTAGGCAGACCCGAGGTAACCAGATCGGGCACCTCGGCTCGCTTCGGCAGAATGAGAGTGAGAGGGCCTGGCCAGAGAGCCTCTGCAAGCTTTCGTGCCTGAGGCGGTACTCTGGCGGCTACTTTCGCCAGATCATCGATCGACGCGATATGGACAATGAGAGGATCGAACGTGGGGCGTGCCTTGACTTCAAAAATGCGAGCCACTGCTGTTTCATCAAAGGCGTTGGCGCCAAGGCCATATACGGTTTCGGTAGGGATGGCGACCAGCTTGCCCTCGCGCAGTGCCTGCGCCGCCCTGGCGAGATCCTCTTCACGCGAAGTCAGAAGTTCCATGAGGCGCTATAGTAAGGATAAATCGCGAGCGTATCAAGAAGTGGCATCCGGCTCGAATACAGCCTGCTCGATAGTATCGACTGCACAGGCATACCATGTCGCCATTCGTGCAAGCACCGCTTCAAGATCCCGCCCTTCCGGGCCATGAGGCGCATATACCACGACGACAGCATGGCTGGCACCAGGAAAAAGCTTGGTAGCCATGGAATCCCGCACAGGGTTGACGATGGGCCTGCCATCTGCCTCATTCTCCTTGAGCGAACAGACACAGAGCAAGTCCTCAAGATCGATGGTCTGACCAGAGGGATTGAACACATAGCTCTCTCCCGTCCTGCCACGGCGCAGAAGCAGCTTCGCGCCAGCCTTCTCAAGATCGAAGATGCTCATGGGATAGAGGCTTTCCAGGCTGGCAAGATTGACTGCATCAACCAGTGGATTTACAGAGGGAAAATCCTGCTCGAGCGCAGACTGCAGCAGATACTCAGGTGAAGGTTTGGCACGGCCCGCTGGCTTGTATTTGCCATTTCGGAGCATGTCGCGGATGATCCGGATGCGCTGCTGTCGGTCGAATGGTGCTGGATCGCGCGCAGCTGCACAGATCTGCTCTCGCAGGGCAGGTGGCACTACCTGTTCCGCTCGATTCCAGTCGATGGTCGTGAGTACAAGCGCGCCTATCCTGACTTTCTGCAGCGCCGGATCGGGTGCAAACTTCAGATCTATCATGCAAGCGATTGTAGAAAGACATCTGGGATGGCGCAAGTGCCTCTTCCATCCAGCTTCCGCACATGAAAAAACGTGACTACTGCAGCTGACATTCTTACCAATGTTGCGATTTTCTGCAATAATACGGCCCCGCAGGGCTTCTGCCCGGATGCATTGCCTGTTCCATGGACTGATAGAGCAATGACCAGACATGCTGCTCCTTCCCGGATCGATTTCGAGCTGCTGGCACCGGCCGGGACTTTCGAGATTTTCCTCCGCCTCCTGGATTCCGGCGCCGATGCCTTCTACTGCGGCGGCAAACTGCTCAACATGCGCCTGCATCGCAAGGACTACAACCTCACCGATGACGAGCTGGTAGAAGCCTGTGCTCTCGCGCATGAGCATGGAAAACGCTTTTATGTTACGGTCAACAAGCTGATGGGCGGGGCTGATCTGGAAGCGCTGCCCCGTCTGCTGGAACTGCTCGCAACGCGCGTCCATCCCGATGCCATCATTGTGCAGGATTACGCAGTTATTGATGCGGTGAACCGTATGGGCCGGCCTTTCGACCTGCACGCGTCGGTGATGATGAATGTCCATAACAGCATAATGGTCAGAAAGCTCATGGCAATGGGTGTGAGCAGAGTGGTCTTCTCACGCGAACTGCCGCTTTCCGAATGCGCGCGCATCAGGGATGAGACAGGGGTCGACACAGAATACTTTGTCCATGGAGACATGTGCGTGAGCAACGGCTCACTGTGCCTGTACAGCGGCATGCTGTTCGGCCATTCAAGCAACCGCGGGCTCTGCATGAAACCCTGCCGCTGGCCCTATCGCATCCACACCATGACAGGGATGTCAGGCAGGAAATTTCCTCTCGCGGTAAAAGATATGGGCATGTATCCCTGGCTGCCCGAACTCCATGCTGCCGGCATTCACTCACTCAAGATAGAAGGGCGGATGCGCAGCCCCGACTATGTACGCGCGCTTGTCGATATCTATGCAGATGCCATCGACCGCTTTGTGGCTGATCCTGATGGATATGATCGACATCTCCCCGACCCGTGGTTTGAGGAGCATCGTTTCAGGGATCTTTCCCCCGCCTATGCGTTCGGGAATCCCGGCGTACACTATCTCAACACCCGATGGGAAGGTACGGGCAGGTTCTACAGCACGGGAAAGGTCTTCAGCGTCGCTGCGCTTGAACGCCCTGTACGGAGCGAGCGACTGCAGAGCATTGCCGATGCCTTGCACAAGCTGCCTGCTGCCGCACCGACAGCGCCCGAGCTTGTCGTTCGCGTGGATACTGCTGAGCAGGCACGCTGTGCCCTCGCCAGAAGAGCAGACAGGGTGCTCTTCTCGATGGAAACCTTCAGGCCGCGAGAGCCGGTCACACCAGCCGAGATGGCTGCCCTCAGACAGGAATATCCTCAGGCCAGGTTTGGGCTGGTCATGCCGAGAATGCTCGATGATGCCAGCATGAGGAAATGGGAGCAGCGCCTCGTGCCCTGGCTCGACACGGTGGATGAGGTCATGGTGGGCTTCATGGGGGCTGCCGCGTGGCTGCGCACGGTGGGACAGGTTCATCGGGAGAGCGGCAGGAGGCTCATGGTAACCGGGGACTATGCGCTGAACGTCTTCAATGCAGCCTCGCTGGGGGTGCACGCTGCGCAGGGTCTCGCTGCAGTCTGCCTCTCGCCGGAACTGCCTCTTCAGGATATGCAGGATCTGCTGGTGGCTGCACAGGCCGCCCGAAGCGAGCTGTCAGGGGCGCATCAGCCTTCGCTGGAAGTGGTGGTGGGCGGCCGCATAAGCGCTATGTACATCGATCTTGATCTTTTTGCAGTCCCGCTCGATGGCGAGGCATGGGAGTCCAGGCGGGACAGCCCAGCCCGCGCACAGGAAGACAGGCCAAAGGCCGGCATACCATGGGGCGACCATACGAATGCGCCTGCCGCTGAGCTGGAGCAGCTCGGGCTCGAGGATGAGCGTGGGCAGCTGCATCCTGTCGTGAAGGATGTGGAAGGGCGCTGTCATCTGCTCACCTCGCGACTGCTGGACCTGCGCGGGCTGGGCGTATCACTTGCACGCGCCGGCATCCATCGCTTCAGGCTCGACCTGGCAGCCGAACCACTTGATATCATTGCCAGCCTCACTGCAGCCTGGCGAGCGGAAATGGACGCGATCAAGGTAAACCTGAACTCTGCGCTTTCCCCCGAGCCAGCGCCTCCTGGAGCAGAGGGAAACCTGCTTGGGCTGACACATATTTCCAACATGCGGGGCACGCTGGGCGCTCTCGAGTTTGATCGCTAGAAAGGGAAGGCTTCGTATGAGATACTGCGCCTGGAGGAGACTGCCGTGCTGCCCGATTTTCCTCTGACCACCGAAGCAATACTTGCACGCAAAGCAGAATACCTGATTCCCTGCGTGTATCATTTCTACAAAGACCCTCCGGTACTCGTCAGTGGTGCAATGCAGTATCTGCGCGATTCGCGGGACAGAACCTACCTGGATTTCTTCTCTGGCGTATCAGTCGCAGCATGCGGGCATTGCAATCCTCGAATTGTAGAGGAAACGATCGAACAGCTGGGTACGCTCCAGCATCTCTCGAGTATCTATCTCACCTGGCCGGTTGTTGCGCTTGCAGAGCGACTTGCCGGTATACTGCCGGGGAATCTCTCGAAAAGCTTTTTCTGCTGTTCTGGTTCGGAAGCCAATGAAGGTGCGTTCCTGCTGGCACGTCTGCATACCGGCAGACCGGGGATTGTCGCACTGACACGTGGTTTGCATGGTCGGACCCACCTTGGCATGAGTGCGACTGGTCTGCCCATGTGGCGTACCGATCCTTTTCCTGATCCCTCGGCGCAGGTCGTTCCCGGCCCTTATGATGAGGCCGCGGGCCGTGTTACGGAGGAGGCTTGCGAGCGCTCACTTCGTGCCATAGAAGAGGCGTTCTCCAGCGGCACCATCGCCTGCTGCATCGTCGAACCGGTACAGGGGAATGGCGGTATCGTTCCGCTGCCATCGCGCTATCTGCAGCAGCTGCGCTCGCTCTGTACGGACTATGGCGTTCTGATGATCGATGACGAGGTACAGACCGGCTTCGGGCGCACAGGCAGGATGTTCGGGATTGAGCATGCAGAGGTGGTGCCCGACATCATCACGATGGCAAAAGCGCTGGGCAATGGCGTACCTGTCGCGGCATTCGCCACGACACCCGAAATTGCTGCTTCTTTTACACGGCCTTCTGCTTCGACGCTGGGCGGGAATCCTGTATCTTGCGTGACGGCGCTGGCAGTACTGAAGTATATCGAGTCAGAGCATCTGCCAGAGCGCGCGGCAGCACTCGGAGCAAGGCTGCTGGCAGGGCTGAGCGCACTGGCACAACAGCATCCCGGCATCGCTGATGTGCGTGGAATCGGCTTGATGGCAGGTGTCGAGTTGAGAACCGCCGATGGATCCCCCGATGCAGCCCGCACCGATGCGGTGCTCGAATGGTGCAAGGATCGTGGGCTTCTGCTTGGCAAGAATGGGTTGTACCGCAACGTTGTTGCCTTCCAGCCGCCGCTGGTCATCACCGAAGAGGATATTGCCTGCTGCCTGCAGGTGTTTGATGGCGCACTGCGTGCAACGTCGTGAGCATCACAACGCCGGCTCATGGATTATTCAGGTAGCCTTCATTCCCCCATGTATCAAGGTCTCTGAGAGCGCGCAGCGCCGTTTTCATTTTTTCATATTGCTCATGGAATGAAAGGTGCCTGTCCATACAGTCGACTTTGATCCTCAATGCATTCGATTTGCCGGTTCTGGCGAATACGACATGAGGCTTATTGATGCGGGCTATACATTGTTGCAATGCTTTTTCTGGTATATCTGTTTCCAGATCAATTGCTCCTCTGCTCAGTTTATGCTTCAGCGACCAGCGAGGCTTCATCCACTCAAAGCAAAGAATAGGCCAGTCTGAACCTTCCGGAACACCAGCAGGCTCTCTCATGTAGGCTTCCGGTATTTCATACTGGAGAGTCTCCCAGTAGTCATGCCAGAATCTGGTCACTGAAGGATCGGCCTGCGGAGAATAGCCTCGACGTTCCTGGTCAATGGCGAGTCTGATCATCGTTGTACGGAATTGAGCTCTTTCATTGTCCTTGCTTCGAAACCAGGTTCCTATATCTTCATATGAAATCTGGGAGTCAAACTCCAGGGACTCTGCATGTGCATCAAGGAAATGCCGAGGCGCGACGATGCAGGTAATTGCTTTGCTGTATCCTTTCTCTTCGAGATTGCTGGCTCTTCTTTTGTACCTTCTGGCCTGATTTTTTTGAAAGCACGCATCTATCTTGTTTTCCACAAGGATTGCAATTTTGCCATTATCATCGTCATATTCGAGAAACAGGTCTGTCTCACCAAGATTGTCGGCAGCTACAGAATGATAACCATATCGGTGAATCATGTTTGCCTCCATTCCTTGTATCTTCGAGACAAACCATGTAGCAAATTCACCATTCACGTTCCACTCTTCCAGCAGCAGAAGATCGATATCTCTCTCGCGAACGCTTTCAAGTATCTGATAGTGTTTTTTGGGTTCTTCCACATGAGCGGGTTTATCACGGCTAACTTCAATATTATTTATTTTTTCCATGGTTTTCCCCTGATCTTTATCCCTTTTTGCCATAGAATAAAGCAACGTATTGCTGCAAGAATGTGCCAGGCATTGATACTTCATTCTGACATTCTCTGCAAGCGCCTTCTGGCAGACACAAGCCGGATAGTGCTGCTCTCATTATGTCCAGCTTTCCTCAGGTTGACTTTTTTGCACTGAATTGCTAGATTTCCAGCCGCTGCACATGCTGGGCCCTTAGCTCAGTCGGTCAGAGCTGCGGACTCATAATCCGTAGGTCGCTGGTTCAAGTCCAGCAGGGCCCATAAAAAGGCTGTCCAGAAGGACAGCCTTTTTTCTTGCATGCTCCTCCAGGTAAGGCGCATGCATCTCTTCCTGCGCCTCCTCAATCTGGATCGACGCCCTCACCCGACTCGCCTGCCACCATGCCGCTATGGTCTGCCTGCCCCCAGCCTTGACCTCTCCATCTTCACGCACCACAATGAGAGGAGGTTACAACGCATCCGGCAAAGAGGCAGGCGCCATGCTTGATCAACCAATCGATTTCTCAAAGCACGAAGGATCACTGCCGCGTATTTACGGTATTGCCAACCTTACGCCGGCAGAAGCATATCGATATGCAATGGAAGGCGCCATCATCGTCGATCTTCGGGAAGCATACGAAACGAATTTTCGCGTCTTCGATGTGCCTGAAGCGCTCTATATTCCCTGGTCGCGCTTTCAGACCTCATTCCACGTGCTCCCCCAGGACAGACCGCTCATCCTGGCGGATGCTGCAGGCATCTATGCACGCGAGGCTGCCCGTCTTCTCCATGCATCAGGCTATGGCAACATCGCCAAGCTATCCGGCGGCATGATCGACTGGGACTCCTCCGGGTTGCCGGTACGCAAGGATGCTGAATTCGAACTTGGCGGACAGTGTGCCTGCAAGATCAAGACCCGCCATGGCGGCAACCCTCTGCTGGACAAGCATCTTGGAAAGGAGCCACAGAACGGCTCTCAGGGTTGAACAGAGGGGCCACCCCATCGAGCCATCACCTGCTCATCGAGAAGCCTTTCCAGCGTCAAGGGAGAAAAGTATTTGGGCTGACACCTTCGACCTTCGGCATCATTGGTTGAGAGGCTTGCAGTGCCTATGGCAGCGGCTATTTCTTCTTGATCGTTCGCCTCCCACACCTGCAGCAGCGCCGCTTTCGCAGCATCCACCGCCTCATCGAAAAGCTGACGTACCGATACATCTGAAGCCCCCGCCCCCTCACAGGGATGCAGCCACTCAGCCCGCCCACTGTTCAGCACATCGACATCATGTGGAACCTGCATTGGGTAGAGTATGGCAGCAAGGTATCGTGCGTGCGAGGCATCAACGCCCCCTCGTGCAGTCGCATGAATCCTGTCACCTGCAGCAACCGGATCGGTGTGCTCATAGAAGTAGGCTGCATCGGTAAAGACATGCGCAAGCCTCTGGTCCAGCTGCATGTCCCTGCCAGCCCGTTCGGGATAGGCAGTTGCCAGAGCTCTGCTCAGCAATGGCACCAGCACATCGGCAAGAGAACGTGCCGGCTCTGCAAGCACTTCTCTCTGCCGGAAACCGCACACCGCAGGCTGTCCCGGGTTGGTCGGCCCGAGCCATGGCAGGAATGCTCGCATCCACGGCTCATCCAGGCTTTCCTCCAGAAAGGCGGCATCGAGCAGGCGCTCCAGAAATATATGATAGTGTGCATGAGCTACCGTCTCTGCCGCATTCCCGCCCGATCCGGATCGGGAAATGATATAGGGATGCAGTGCTCTGTCGAGGAAAGGATGCATGGCAAAGCCGATACTGTAGGCCAACCCCGGCCCCGGCACACCACGATGCTGAAACCACTGGATTGCATCGCCCAGGAGAACTGCCGAAACGGACCCGTATCCTCTGCGATGCATGAGCGAGCCATATTCCAGCCCCACTGGCCGGGTTCGCTGGTTGTGATAGAAAATATCAGGCCCCTGGCACCCAAGGCAGAATGAAGGGAAGAATGTTGGTTCCTGCAGGTTCTCCGCCAGCACACGCAGTGATGGCGGCCCCATGCGCTGCAGATCTTCGAGCACACGGAGCCCGTGCAGGATATGCAGAAGCTGGGCAGGCATGATGTGATGATAGTACAACAGCCGCCCGGCTGCCAGTCATTGGTAATTTAAGCTCCTGATACCATCTACTGCGACAGCAGATATTCGGTCGCCTCGAGCTTGATCCTTGCCTCATAGATACCGAACAGCATGACGGTGGAATTTCTTTTCGGATCATGCTGGAGACTGGCGTATATCTCTACCCCATTCCGGAATTTCCATCGACATTCAATGGTTGCAGCCTTCTTTCTGAGCGCCTCTTCCACTTTGCCATCTCCCTTTTTATATGGAGAGAGATACTGTTCAATATCCGTGGCGGGAGTCCCATATTTCGAAATCAGTACTTTCCTCAGAGTCTGGAAGCTCTCATACGCCTTGCCGGCAGAAGGATAGTGCACAAGCGCCGACTCAAAGAATCGATTTCTGAGAAAACTCAGGGCTGCGGAATCCCATATGATACCTGAAAAACCGACAGAAGCATAGCGCAGCACCAGAAGCTCGCCATCGAGAGACTGACCAGATGCCACATACCCCTTCGCTTTCATCGCAGCCCTCGCCTCATCCGGCGAAGTCCCAAAAACGATATCTTCAAAACCAGTCGCAGACTGAGCGCCAGCAGCCATGATCCCGACTGCCAGCATGACAAGCAGTATCACCTTGCGATACATCCGTCTCTCCTCCTCCTACCGGACACCTTGCTCCAGAAACGCAATCAGAAGGAAACCGCGACGCCTGCCGATACCTGCACGTCCGTGATGGGCACAGCGCTGCTGCGGTTGCCTGGATTCAGAATATGAATATAGTCTATTTCACCATATGTCTTCAGCGCTCTCGAGATTTTCCAGCTGCCACTCAGCGAGACGACAGTCGTACGTGTTGCCGAATCTCTGAGCCCCGCATTGGGATCGGCGTTGTTGCCAGTATGGTGTACGGTTGTCGGCGCCGACTGGCCGATGAAGGTGGTTGAACCGGGATACCTGTCCTCGTCCGCATTCGTCCAGAGTGTCCACTTGTCATGCGTGCCGTGGATCATGTGAAAGAACGTAAGGCCTACTCTCCACGATCCGAGAGACTGATATCCCGCCTTTGCCTGATAGACGATTGCATCACCACCATACCTGTAGCCGAGGAAGTCCTCCGTGTAGGTGATACCGGTACCAGGCGCATATTCCCGTATGGCCACCACCCAGTTGAGACCATACTCGCCCAGCGCCTGTTCATAGTTTCCATCATCGCGCAGGTAGAGATAGGGGTCTGTTTTCGCCCATTCCAGCGAACCGGTGAGCATGCCCTTGCCCAGAGGCAGGGCTGTCTTCATGCCGGCCATGAAACCATAGGCTGATGGCAGTGCACCTTCATCCTTGCCGGGTACAGGCTCCCCAGGCAAGGCAAACTCATCCACCACCACCTGGCCATAGAGATTGAGATGCCGAACCGGCGAGACATCGGCCTCAACAGAAATGATCGAATTGGAATTGCCCCTGATGTAGAGGTCGTGATAGATCATGGAGGGGTTGAGTATTTGCAGGTCCAGAGTGGAATCCTTCGACTGGTACATGATGGCTTCGCTCACCGCCAGCCCGGCCTTGCCACCGAACATTCGCCATTCCAGCCTGTGCCCGAGGAACATGTTCAACCCGCTCATTGGCGTTGCCTGCCATCCGTTGTTGATGAAATTGCCTGAGCCATCCGTAACCGGATAGTAGTTCTGCGGATGGGGGAAAAAGAGCGTAGCCAGCGTGTACTTGAAATTTCTGCCATAGGCAGTGAACCTGCCCGTGTTGTGGTAGAGCAGATGATCGCCGATGATGAAATTCCCCGACTCGCCCGGCCCCCATGAGAGCGTATCCCGGCCTAACTGCACGGACCATCCCCTGCCGCCGAAAGCCCCGAAAGCCCTGTAGGGAATGTTGAAATCGAGGTCTCCCAGCGTCGAGGGAGGGACCATCCAGATATTGGTCGCGAAGCTTGTAGCACCGAAGAGGAGTGAGGAAGCCCCCTCTGATCCGAAGTCATGGTACCTTGTATTCCCTGCCGAGAGAGAGGAATAGCCATAGAAGCCGTCGGCGGGCCATGATTCCAGCACGATGTCGAGGAAGGGCTTGCGCTGCTTGAAATTGTAGATCCAGTCACTCTCCCGCGTGAAGGATGCTGTATTTGCATGCCAGTATCCTTCCGCAGAGGCTGTGACATTGAACCTGAATTGCGAGGCAGCACCCGAAAGCGCCTGCAGCACCTGATCGTACAGTCTGCGTTCGGCCGGACTCATGTGGGCCCGATCCAGATGATCCAGCATGCCCAGCAGCTCGTCCGAACTCCATGGCCCTGCCGTCGAGGGCAGCGCCAGACCCTGGCTCACATGCAGGCTCCGAATGGCCTCGTAGAGCTCGGAATTGACTGGATGGATTGTCTGCAGATTGCCGTCAGCTGCAGCAGCAACAGCAGCTGCGATCAGCATGCCCATCATCAGAACTTGAACCAGTGCTTTTCTCATGCAAAACTCCCTTTTCCTGATTTTTTAAGCGTGACAGGTAGCGTGGCCAACAGAAGCGGCCTTGCTCCATGCCATGCCGGAACTCCATGCTACTCAATCGCATCAAACTCGGGCATCCGTGGCGGTATGCCAATGCTCTCATGCAGCAGAAAATACCGCAGGGCGCGGACCGCCGATTCGAACGCAATGCTTTCCCACGGAATCCGATGCGGTTCTACAAATTCCATACAGAGTGTTTCTTCTGGATCAATATTGAAATCGGCAGCCGTAATGATATTGCCGCGCGAGAAGAAATACACATCACAGGTAGCATACGGTATGCCCTGGTACTGGTAGACATTGGGGAAGGTAGCCAGAAAGTTGATACGTGCAGGCGACCATCCAATTTCCTCAAAGCATTCCCGGAGCGCAGCATCCTCTGCCCGCTCACCCGGCTCCACAAAACCGCCGGGGAGCGCATACCTGCCCTTCATCGGCTCCTTGTTGCGCTTGAGCATGAGAATTCTGTTCCCGCTTTCGATAATGATGCCTGCAGCGGTGGCAACATTGTGAAAGTATTCAAAACCGCAGGTGGGGCATCGCCACATGCGATCACGGACGCTATAGAGCTTGGGACTGCCACAGGAAGGGCAGAAGTGAAAGGCTGTAGCTGCGGCTCCAATGCCACCCAGCCGTTGCAGCGCGCGATGCTGCTTGTCCTCCAGTGTCCGGATCAGCTCGTCGGAACAGGATTCCGGCGGGGTTTTTGTCTTGTCCATGATGATACCTTATCTTTAGTATAACCATGAATATGGAAACGCGCGAGCATGACTCCCCAAACGAGCCCTCACAGAGTTCGGAAACAGATGCCCGAATGGACCTCACTCCTGGTGCGGCTCAGGAAGAGAACGAAGTACAGCGCCGCCAGCGCCTGCGGGCTACTGTACAGCAGGCACCGGAAGCACCAGGCGTGTATCTGATGAGAGATGAGCACAATGTCATACTCTATGTCGGAAAGGCCAAGAACCTCAGAAACAGGCTCAGCTCATATTTCTCAGGCAGAAAGGACGCGAAGACGCGTCATCTGGTAGCAAGGATTCATCAGATTGAATGGGTGCTTGCCGCCCACGAATATGAGGCGCTCCTCATAGAAAACAATTTCATCAAGGAATACCACCCCAAATACAATATCAATCTCAAGGATGGCAAGACCTATCCTTCAATCCGTATTACCAATGAGCCATTCCCACGCATTTTCCGCACGCGGCGCATCATCAATGACGGATCGGAGTATTTCGGCCCCTTCCCGAGTGCCGAGGTCATCGATACCTACCTGGACCTCATCCGACGCATGTTCCCGCTGCGACGGTGCATCAAGCTGAAGGCACGGGCGTTCCCCTGCATGTACTATCACATCGGCAGGTGCCCCGGTCCCTGTGCAGGCAAGATAAGCCAGGAGGCATATCAGCAGCGGGTTGCGGAAATTCGGGCGCTCCTCTCAGGCCAGACCGACAGACTCCTGACGGATCTCGATGCTCGCATGCGCGAGGCTGCAGCGGAGCTGAAGTTCGAGGAAGCAGCGCGCCTCAGGGAGGCAATCAAGGCCGTACAATCATTCATCGGACGCGCAACCGCGGTGGATTTCAACAATACAGAGGCCAGAGACTACATTGCCTGGGAAATTGAAGGCGATACCGCGAGCTTTGTGGTATTCCAGATGAGGGGAGGCTCGCTCAAGCACCGTGATTCCTTCATCTCGCCGACATTCGGCGAGGAGGACGAAGCTGTCGATGCCTTCCTCATGCGCTACTACGAGGAGGGAAGAATACCACCGTCTCTTGTGATGGTGAGGAAGGCGGTGGTGAGCGAATCGGTGTCGCGCTATCTCTCACAGCTTGCCGGCCAGGAGGTTACGATTCGCGAGCCTGATAGCGAGCGACACTGGGCGGCGATGAATCTTGCAACGCACAATGCCAGAGAAGAATTGGCCAGGAGAAGGCGCCTCCATGGAGACCTTGCAGCGCTGGTAGAGCTCAGGCAGGCACTGGGACTTTCCTCAATCCCCGAAAGAATAGAAGGCTTCGATATCGCCCAGCTGGGTGGAAAACATACCGTCGCCTCGCTGGTGAGTTTCAGGAATGGAATTCCAGACAAGAAAAACTACCGTTATTTCAAGATCCGGTCGGTAGAGGGTCAGATCGATGACTTCGCAGCAATGCGTGAGGCGGTGGCGCGCAGGTATACCAGGCTCATCAACGAAGAGGCCGAGCTTCCAGACCTTATTCTTGTTGATGGAGGCGCTGGCCAGGTTTCGGCGGCACAGGAGATACTTGAGGATCTGGGCCTTGATATCGACATCGCGGGACTCGCCAAGCGGAACGAGGAGGTGTGGCTGCCCGGACGCAGGGAACCTGTCATACTGCCCCTTGATTCGCCAGCCTTGCGCGTACTGGTAGCAGTTCGCGATGAGACCCACCGCTTCGCTACCGGTCTTTCGCGAAAGCTCCGAAGTGGCGACGCCACGCTCACCGTGTTCCGTCAGGTGCAGGGCATCGGTGAAGCCCGTGCAAGAGCCATCATGCAGCGCTTCGGTTCGCTTGAGGCTGTTGCTGAAGCATCGCCCGCCTATATTGCTTCCATCATGCACATCCCGCAGACCGCAGCAGAAGGAGTAGTGGCAGCGGCACAGCACGCCATCCAGACACAGGCGCCCGAGCCCTGGGATGACTGATACTCCGGGCGCACCTGCGTACCACAGGCCAGTCATCTGCAGACCGGGCATGCAATTGCCAATATGACACGAATCACGTAGTATTGCAGGAAGGAGAAGAACACATGGACATCCGCGCACTCGAAGCTGTGGCGAAATCAGTCCGCAGCCTTACGATCGATGCTATTCAGAAAGCAAATTCAGGCCACCCGGGCCTGCCCATGGGCGCCGCCGAGCTCGGTGCCTATCTGTATGGCGTAGCAATGCGCTACGATCCTTCTGATCCAGCCTGGATCGACAGGGACCGTTTTGTGCTGTCGGCAGGACATGGCTCCATGTTCCTCTATTCGCTGCTCCATATGGCGGGATTCGATCTTTCTCTCGATGATATCAAGGCTTTCCGCCAGGTTGGCTCCAAATGCCCCGGCCATCCCGAATATGGCGTAACCCCCGGCGTCGAAACTACCACGGGTCCGCTCGGTCAGGGGCTTGCAAATGCAGTGGGCATGGCCATTGCCGAGCGCATGCTTGCTGCCCGTTTCAACCGGCCACAGCATGCGATCATCGATCACTATACCTATGTTCTTGCCGGAGATGGCTGTCTCATGGAGGGTGTCGCAGCGGAGGCCGCATCGCTCGCAGGACATCTGGGTCTGGGCAAGCTCATTGTGTATTACGATTCCAACCGCATCACGATCGATGGCTCGACCGATATCGCTTTCAGCGAAGATGTTGGCCGGCGTTTCGAAGCCTACGGATGGCAGGTTTTTCGTGGCTCCATGTACAATTTCCAGGAGCTGGCTGCGCTCACGAAACAGGCACAGGCCGAGACAGCACGCCCTACCCTCATCATACTCGACAGCATCATAGGCAAGGGCGCACCCACCAAACAGGGCACCCACGGCGTGCATGGTGCTCCTCTAGGAGAAGAAGAAGCCCGACGCGCCAAGGAAGCGCTCGGCATTCCCCTCGATACGCCCTTCTGGGTATCTCCAGAGGCATACGAATTCTTTGCCCGGCGGCGGAGAGAGCTGCAGTCTGCCAGACAGGCATGGAATGATCGCTATGCTGCATGGCGACTGGCCGAGCCATCCCTTACCGAAGAGTTTGACAGATGGCTCGAAGGCAGGCCAGCCGCAGAACTCGATCTGCCATCCTTCAAGCCATCCGAGAAGATTGCCACACGCAATGCATCAGGCAAGTGTCTTGCCGCAGTAGCTGCCGCATGGCCCAACCTGGTGGGCGGCTCCGCTGACCTCACCAGCCCCAATGTCACCCAGCTTCCTGCAGCCGATGGCAAGCCGGTGGTATTCAGCCGGGACACCCCTTCGGGCCGCTATATTCATTTTGGCGTACGGGAGCATGGCATGGCTGCCATCGCCAACGGTATGGCATTGCACGGCGGGCTCCGCACCTTTGTGGCCACCTTCCTTGTCTTTGCAGATTATCTGCGGCCCGCGCTCAGGCTCTCCGCACTGATGCGCCTGCCTGTTATCTATGTGCTCACGCATGATTCCATCTACATTGGCGAAGATGGGCCAACGCACCAGCCGGTGGAGACGCTCGCCTCGCTGAGAGCCATACCGAATGTCAGTGTGCTCAGACCTGCCGATGCCGAGGAAACGGCTGTTGCCTGGCGCCTGGCCATGGAACGCAAGGGTGGCCCGACAGTGCTCGTGCTGACCAGGCAGAACCTGCCCGTACTCGAAAAAGCGGATCCAGACTGGCCCTACACCATGGCTCTGGGCGCCTATGTGGTGGACAATCCGACCCGTCCTCCCGAGGTAACGCTGGTTGCCACGGGTTCGGAAGTATCGCTCGCTCTTGAAGCAAAGGCCAGGATTCTCGAAGTGCATCCCAATCTGGCTGTACGGGTCGTCTCCATGCCCGACCGTTCGGCATTCCTGAGTGCGCCTGAACCGGTACGCCAGGTCATCCTCTCGCCCGAAGCGAAAGTGTTCGTCGCAGAAGCCGGCGTTGCACAGGGCTGGGAAAGAATCGCGCCTCCCTCCCACATTCTGAGCATTGAGCGCTTTGGCGAATCAGGACCGGGAGAGAAAGTGGCGGAGCACCTTGGCTTTACTTCGCAGGCTTTTGCCGAGCTGGTGCTCCGGGCGCTTGGCTGACACTTCAACGCACGCCCCGAATGAAAAGGAAGGCCATGCCGCATGGGCATGGCCTTACCTGTATTCAGATATGCAGGCTACAGACTCAACTGCTGCCCGCCGGCAAAGGTCGAATTACGCCACCTCGCGTCTGGACCGCATGGCCTCAAGAGAGGTGTGCCACATATGCAGAGATGCCACCGAGCAGCATTTCCACCGCTATCGCCGTAAGCACCAGCCCCATGAGTCGTTCGATAGCCGAGAGACCGCGAGGCCCGAGGATGTCCTTGAGCCTCACCGACAGAAGAAAAGACACTGTCGTCACGGCAATGGCGATTGCAATGGCTCCAACCCATTCAAGATTCCGGGAGGGATCCGACTTGGAGAGCAGCATTACCGTCGTGATGGCCGAAGGGCCTGCAATGAGGGGAATCGCCACAGGCACGATGAAGGGTTCTCCACCCTGTTCCTCTTCCACCAGTCTTCCCCCCGTGCCTGGGAAAATCATATTCAGCGCAATGAGAAAAAGAATGACACCGCCAGAAATCCGCAGCGTCTGATCCGAGAGATCAAGGGCGCTGAGAAACGCGCTTCCGAAGAACAGAAATCCTACCAGCACCAGAAATGCGATTGCGCACTCCCTCAGAATCACCTGCACTCTGCGCTCCGGCGATACATGTTTGAGCGATGCGATAAAAAGAGGGATATTGCCCAGCGGATCAGTAATAAGAATGAGAAGAATGGTCACCGAAATGAAACTCTGTCGCATGCGAACTCCTTTCCCGGCATGGTATGCCGGAAACTGCAGGGTTCAGGAAGTGCCCGTCTGTACTGATGCCTGACGTCTGGAAACAGTTATCACCGAAGATATCGATACTGCAAGCACAATGATGAGCCCGCCTGCGATTGCGCGAGCAGTCGGAGCTTCCCGCAGCACCAGAAATACCCATACAGGATTGAGCGCGGGTTCGATAATGGCAATGAGAGAACTCTGGATCGCCGTCACACGCTTGATGGCATAGCTGAACAGTACCGCAGCCAATCCTATCTGCAGCACACCGAGCGCGAGCACCGCCCCAAGGGATAGCAGGCTCAATCGTACAGGCGGCATGAAAAGCGAAATCGCTCCCGCACAGATGGCGGTAATCACGTGACCCATCAGGAAGGATTCCAGCGGAGAGCCTTCCTTCTGTCTGCGCATGAAGAGCAGGTTGATGGCGAAGGTAAACCCAGCAAGCACCGCGGCAATGTCGCCATCAAGATGCCCGAGTGAAAAAGAGTCAGCAAAACAGAGCAGCATGCCGCCCATCACGGCGAAAAGGGCTAGAATCTGTTCCGGCAGCGGGCGTTCCTTCAGAAAGATACCAGAGAGCAAGGCCACATAGACCGGTGCACCATACTGAAGGAGAATCGCATTCGCACTCGAGGTGTGCTTGTTGGCGTAGACGAAGAGCAGCATGGTGAGGGCATTGGCGAAGGCTGCCACGAGCTGGTCTCTGCTCCAGGTAATCTTCGGTTTCCGGAGCACTGCCAGAATGAAAAGCGCTGCAACAGTGCTTCGCGCGCCGGCAATTGCAAAGGGATGCCAGTCGATCAGCTTGATGAAAAGGCCGCCAAGGCTCCAGCAGAAAGCCGTGCCGGCCATGGCAAGCATGCCTCGAAGATCGCTGCGGGATAGGGTGGCCATTCTGCTACCTGCCGTGCTCAGCGCTCCAGCTTTCGATACACAATACGGTGCGGCCTATCGGCATCAGCCCCAAGCTGCTGTCTTCGCCAGGCTGCATACTCGGACCAGTTCCCGTCAAACCACACAACCTCGGAATCCCCTTCGAAGGAAAGTATGTGCGTGCATACGCGATCCAGGAACCAGCGGTCATGGCTCACCACGAGCGCAGATCCTGCAAAATCGTCAAGCGCCTCTTCCAGTGCACGAAGTGTGTTGACATCGAGGTCATTCGTCGGTTCGTCAAGCAGGAGCACATTGGCTCCCTCGAGAATCATGAGCGCGAGATTCAATCTGTTCCGCTCGCCGCCCGAGAGCACGCCAACCTTTTTCTGCTGATCCTGGCCTGTAAAGTTGAACCATGCACAGTAGGCACGGCTGTTGACCTCAACACGTCCGCCAAGCGAGATAAGGTCCTGACCGCCGGAGAGCATTTCCCATACGGTCGCATCGGGATTCAGGCGCTCCCGCATCTGATCTGCATAGGCGAGCCTGACCGTGGAGCCGATCCGGAGCGTGCCGGCATCAGGGCTTTCCTTGCCTGCTATCATCTTGAGAAGGGTAGTCTTGCCCGCGCCGTTCGCGCCGACTATGCCGACGATAGCTCCTGGCGGTACGGAAAACTCGAGGTTTTCGAACAGCAGTTTATCCCCAAAGGCCTTCGTCAGACCCTTGGCTTCGATGACCACATCGCCGAGCCTTGGCCCGGGAGGAATCACAAGGCGGACATCCCGGACTTTCTCTCTTGTATCTTCATTGAGGAGTCGCTCATACCGCTCGATGCGCGCCTTGCTCTTGGCGTGCCGGCCCTTGGGACTCATGGCAATCCATTCGAGCTCGCGCTGAAGTGTTCTGGCACGAACGGAAGCGCCTTTTTCCTCCTGTTCGAGTCGCTGGCGTTTCTGTTCCAGCCAGGAGGAATAGTTGCCTTTCCAGGGAATTCCCTCACCTCTATCGAGTTCGAGAATCCACCCTGCGACATTTTCCAGGAAATAGCGGTCATGGGTTACGGCAATCACCGTCCCGGGGTAGCTCCGCAGATGCTGTTCGAGCCACGCTACGGTCTCTGCATCAAGATGGTTCGTTGGCTCATCGAGCAGCAAAATGTCAGGTTTCTGGAGCAGGAGTCTGCAGAGTGCCACGCGGCGGCGCTCGCCACCAGAAAGGGTGTCGACAGGCTGGTCTGCCGGAGGACAGCGAAGTACTTCCATGGAAAAATCAAGCTTTGCATCGATATCCCAGGCATCCAGAGCATCGAGTTTTTCCTGGATTTCTGCCTGTCGGGCTGCCAGCGCATCGAAGTCGGCATCCGGGTCGCCAAAGGCTTCATTGACACGCTCGAACTCCGCATGAAGATCCATGATCTCCTGCACACCTTCACTTACAACTTCGCGTACGGTTTTTCCGGGTTCGAGGTAGGGTTCCTGCGGAAGATACCCAATGGAGTAGCCAGGGGCGCATGCCACCTCACCCGAATATTCGGTGTCGAGTCCTGCCATGATGCGCAGGAGTGTCGATTTTCCCGAACCATTCAGGCCAATGACGCCGATCTTGGCACCATAGAAATAGGAAAGGCTTATGTCCTTCAGCACCTGGCGGGTACCATAGCGCCGGGACAGACGATACATCGAGTAAATGATTTTCCTGTCGTCCTGTGTGGGCATGAGGGTACTATACAGGAAATGCATGCCTTGGTCATCTGGCAGGCGCGCCATACAGACAGCAGGGCCCCATGCTGCGGTCGGAAGGACTCAGTTGCGGGCTTACTGGCGGATTGAAGAGAAGGTTTCTGCCTGCAACCTGATCAGCCAGGACAGGGAGAGAGCAAACACGTCCCTGCCTTCCTGCACACGTTTGGCTGATGCCGTGAGAGTGGCCAGCTGTCCTCGAGCGACCAGAGCCTGCAGTCGAGCAGTGACGCCCCAGCCAAGTGTACAGGGAGCCTGGGGACCCCACCATGCTTCGGCATATGGTTCCTGATAGGTTCGCTCCGAGGCTTCAACTCCATAGAGGGTTGCATCGGCTTTGAGTCCCCATGCAAGGCTGCCGGAATAGCCTGTATACTGAAGGCGAGCCATGATGCGATCCGGGCCGAGAGGCCATGCCAGCCAGGGCTCCACCATGGGCCATCCCATGGAATCGGTCTGCAGTGAGTATCTGCCCTGGAATGCCTGTGAGGGAGAGCTTATGGAGCGCCGGTACAGGTAGGTAGATGCCCATGCAAGATCCACGCTCAATCGGTGCTGATATCGTACCTGCATGTCCGTAGTACCCACGCGAAGCGCTCCGTTTCGCTCGAACACATGCTGCTCTCCACAGCCCAGCATAAGACCAGGTGCCAAGCTGCTCTTTGCAATCCTGTTTTGCTCGTCTGCCACTCGAACTCCCCAGCCAAGGTCTACGCCAAAAGTCGCTCCCATGGCGGTCGGATTTGAGGATGATCCCTCGGAAGCCAGTCTGAAATCATCCATCAGAACCCCTGCACGCACGCGCACGGCATCGCCCATATCAACCGTCCCCTCCGCCTGCGCCATGACATTCGAGCCATCCGCGAACAGGTGATGGTATACCACAAAAGGCCCAATATCCTGGAAATCTGGCACCACACCCGTTACCAGATTGTATTCGGCAACAGCAAGAGAAAGCCTGCCGCCCTGCAGGGCAAGACGATGCATGAAAACATTCTTTCCCTGCAGATCGGTTCCCGAGCCACGGCGAGGCACCGATACCGCCAGAAAATCATATGCGAGGATGGCAGTACCAAGAGGAGCACGCAATCCGCCTCCAGCATGGTCATACCAGGGATTCTCATCCGAAAGACTGAGAGAAAGGGACCCATTGCCAATAGCGAGAGGACGCCTTCCCAGAGAAAACCACCAGCGGTTCCCTCTGCCCTCAAGATATCCCAGGCGAGGATAATTGTTTGAAAATATGAATCTTGAAAAGTCATGTGCAATCAGCAGATTGGTGAGGCTTCCACCCATGAGAGCCTCCCCGGTGTCCTGCTGCATTTCGATAGTCATGTGTGCCAACAGCGGACCCGTGCGCATTGCAAATCCTGCAGTCAGTAAGGCAGGTCTGCCGAAATACCAGGCCAGCTCTTCTGCATCCGGGATATGATCAGCAGGCACTGCCATTCTGTTGGTAAGCTCGATGAGCGGCGCCAGATCCACCCAGAGCGCTGCCTGCGCTCCCGCTACAGCTGGTAGACGTAGCGCCATCAGGACGATCAGTACCCAGGTTTTATATTTCATCATCGAATTCCCGGTGCGCAGGTGCACACTTGATACCTTCTGGAATGCGAACCGCATGTATGCTTCTCCTGATGACGAGCCATTTCGTGGTACGGATAGGCTATCTCATGCAGTATTGTAGTCCGCTTCGAGGGCGCATGCTATACTGGCCACATGGCAAGCGAGCTCACCAGGCGGATCATGGAGGTGATTCGCAGCATTCCTGCAGGCAGCATTCTGTCATACGGAGAGGTTGCCCTGCTCGCCGGGCATCCACGCGGCAAGGGAGGAGCACGGGATGTGGTTCGAGTGCTTGCAAGCTGTTCCGAACGGGAAAACCTCCCGTGGTGGAGAGTGGTCCGAAAAGATGGGAGTATTGCGCTGGAGGAGGGGCAGGGGCGCGAACTGCAGATCGCCTTACTGGCGTGCGAAGGAATTACCGTCAATCCACGTGGAGTGGTAGAGCGGTCCTGCTTCAGTCCGTCTTCCAGTTGACCAGTTTGTCTGCCTCTATTTCCTTGAAATAGCGGACAGTGCCGACTCTCAGCTCATTGGTGGCATCTTCATCGCACACAATGATTGCCTTTGGGTGCAACTGCAGACAACTGAGTGTCCACATGTGATTGACACCCATTTCCACGGCATGGCGAAGAGCCCTGGCCTTTTCAAGACCGGACACAAGAATCATTACCTCGCGCGCGCTCATGATGGTCCCAATACCTACTGTCAGGGCGAGTGACGGCACCTGTTCAGGATCCCCTCCGAAAAAGCGGGCATTGGCAATTCTGGTACTACGCGTCAGGGTCTTGAGACGGGTCCGTGATGTCAGGGATGAACCCGGCTCATTGAATGCAATGTGGCCATCGGCTCCCACACCCCCCACGAACAGGTCAATGCCACCTGCA
>JAOABY010000033.1 GCA_026418115.1 Spirochaetaceae bacterium
ACATTGATGATGACCTGGATGGTTCCCTGCGGGTCAAAACCAGGTGTTTCATCGATGGGCTTGAGACCCAGGTTGCAACCGGAGAGTACGAGCAGCATCAGTACGGACAGCATTGCTCCCAGCTTCTTGATCATGGCACACTACCTCACTTCGGCCGGCAAACATGCGCCAGCCGGAAAAAAATGGAGTAAAAAAATGAACAATGACTTTTGATCATGCTCCTGGCCAGAGGTCAGAGCCGGTACAGGAAACGTTTTAGAAGGGGTTTTTTCGAAACTGGTGGCTATTCAATGGATAGATGCAGGGAGCCGCAACAGGTCATGACGGATATTCGGTTCAGTCTGCAAGGCGATGCTGTCCGTCAGCCACGGACCTCCCGACAAGGCATCATGATACCGAAATATCAGAAAATGTCAATACTTGCACCTGCCTCCCTCGCACCTCCCAATCCACCGCCAATAGCCTCCGATTTCGGAAGAACCCACTGCAAACCATAACACGCTCCGGAAAAATTTCAGGCTTTCTCTGCATATATCGGCATAAGACTTGATTTCCCCGCAAAGCACTTTAGAATGCATACATGTATTTCAACGAACTCATTACTTCGTATGACCGCCAGCGGCGCGAACGCAATATCTACCATGATCTCATGAGAGACCGAGTCCGTGAGGTGCTGCTGGTTGGCAGTCTGTACGATTCATTCGTGGTTGAGTCAGACGGCGTACTCACCGAGCAGATCTATGGTGAATATTTCAAGCTGAATCTCAATACCATTCCGCGTGTGACCTGTGCCTATACCGAGGAATCGGCGCTCGACCTCTTCAGGGAGGGAAAGTACGACCTTGTCATCATCATGGCGGGACTGGATTTTGACCTGCCTCTGCGCATTGCGGCACAGATGAAGAGAATCTGGCCCGATATTCCCATCCTTTTAATGGTGACCAACAACTCGGCCCTTTCAAGCCTGGACATGACACGTCCCGAGCTGGCCGCCATCAATCGCGTTTTTGTCTGGAATGGCTATTCAAAACTGTTTGTGGGCATGATCAAGTACATTGAGGACCAGCGGAATGTGGCAGCAGACACCCGGGCATGCGAGGTGCGGGTCATTCTTCTGATCGAAGATTCGGTGCGATACTACTCGCGCTATCTGCCGGTACTCTACAAGGTCGTGCTGCGCCAGACACAGACGCTCATAGAAGGCGAGCACATTACCGAAACCTACAAACTCATGAGCATACGGGCGAGGCCCAAGATACTGCTGGCAACCACCTACGAGGAGGCGGTGGAACTCTTCGAGACATATAAACCTTATCTGCTGACGGTGATCACGGACCTGCGCTTCAATCGCAAGGGAGTCTGCGACGAGCACGCAGGGTTCGATTTTGTGCAGTATTCCAAGAGCCAGCTGCCTGATCTGCCCATTCTCATCCAGTCGAGCGAGGAAGGCATCAAACAGAAAGCCTACGACATCGGCGCCAGTTTTATCGACAAGAACTCAGAGTCACTGGAAATGGAGCTGGCAACTTTTTTCCAGCAGAATCTCGGGTTTGGCGCCTTTGTCTTCAGGTCCCCTGACGGCAAGGAGATAGCGCGTGCCGCCAATCTGAGAGAATTCATCCAGCGTCTCTATGATGTGCCTCTGGAAAGCCTGCTCTACCATGCCGAGCACAATCATTTTTCGGCATGGCTCATGGCGCGTGGCGAAATCCAGATGGCCAAGATACTCAAGCCCTACCGCGTCTCGGATTTTGAGGATCCTGCCGAGCTGCGCGCTTTCATCGTAAGGCTTCTGGAGCGGGTGAGGACCAGCCACTCCAGGGGTCTGGTTCCCTATTTCGAGCCTGACATGGCGCACTATGAGCGCTATATCTGCAAGCTTGGCGATGGATCCGTCGGAGGCAAGGGGCGAGGTCTCATCTTCATTCATTCTCTGTTTGAAAACCTTGATTTTTCCCAGTACATCAAGTCCCTTCGCATTTCGATGCCCAACACTGCCTTCATCGGTATCGATGAATTTGAGCGATTCCTGGAAATAAACGGACTGTGGGCCTGGGCATACTATGGCGACAGCGCTGCCGAAGTTCGCAAGGTATTTGCATCCAGGCCCCTCTCGCCCAACCTGATTGAACGCCTGCGCTCCTATCTCTCAGTCACCAGCAAACCTCTGGCAGTGCGATCGAGCGGTCTGTTCGAAGACATGCTGATGGTGCCATTTTCCGGGGTATATGACACCTACATCCTTCCCAACAATCATCCCGATCCTGCCGTGCGGCTGGAACAGCTCTGCACCGCGATCAAGCTCATCTACGCCAGCCTCTTCTCCAGAGATGCCCGTGCCTACTTTGAAACCGCACACTATGATCTGGAAGAGGAGCGGATGGCGGTGGTGATCCAGGAACTGGTCGGCAGCAGGCACGGTGAGCACTTCTATCCTCATGCCGCAGGCGTGGCACAGTCCTACAACTACTATCCGGTTTCCTACGTAAGGCCGGAAGATGGGATCTGCATCGCCGCGCTCGGACTGGGTACCTATGTGGTGGGGGGAGGCACTGCCTATCGGTTCTGCCCCAGGTATCCGAAGCTGGACATGATAGCGCCGGAGCATGCGCTCGAAAGTACACAGAGGATATTCCATGCCCTGTCTCTTGCGAATACCGAGCCTGATCTGCTGAAGGGAGAAATGGCGAGTCTTGATGAGCTTTCCATCTCGGCTGCAGAGCATGACAGGCGATTTGCGCTGCTGGCATCTACCTGGGATGTCAGTGACCAGCGCTTTGTCCCTGGCGTTTCAGCCAGAGGCTACAGGGTCATCGATTTTGCCAACATGCTCAAGTATGATGCCTATCCCTTCGCCCAGGCAATTTCCATGGTGCTCGATGTGGCGGCGCGGTCGATGGGAACGCCGGTGGAAATCGAGTATGCCCTGAACTTCGATGAAGGCAGAAATGAGCCCACGCTCTATCTGCTGCAGCTCAAACCCCTCATCCATCATGAGGAAAGGGTGGAAGTCGATCCAGCGACAATCGACAGAAGCCAGTGCGTAATATTCTCCAGAGCATGCATGGGCAATGGGCGGGATCTCTCGATACGGCACATCCTCTGGGTTGATCCGCGTACGTATGACAGAGCCTCAACGGTGGAAATGGCTGCCGAAGTGGAATCACTCGATGCGCTGGCGAGAGATGGCAATTTTCACTACATGCTGCTGGGCCCCGGCAGATGGGGGACGAGAGACCGCTGGCTTGGCGTGCCGGTATCGTTCTCCCAGATTGCACGGGCACGAGTGATCGTGGAAGCGGATCTGCCGGATTTCTCGGTTGACAGTTCGCAGGGCTCCCACTTCTTCCACAACCTGACCAGCATGAACATCAAGTACATCAAGATATCTTCTACCTCCCGCGAAGACTTTGTAGACTGGGAATGGCTCTACCGGCAGCCGGTTGTCAAGCGCACGCGACATTGCGCCCTCACGCAGCTCGACATGCCGCTCGATATCCGCATGGACGGAAGGACAAGGCTTGGTGCAGTGATGAAGTCCCTTGTACGAGCAGAGATCGTCACGCCGCCTCCCGCTCCGATGCTCGATGACGCATGTGCCGAGGAATGAAATTGCAGGGCAATGACCATTCACCGTTGACCTGAAGGACGATTTGCGGCAATACTCTCTGCGTTGCAAAAGGCAGGTAATATGATTGATGTAACCACTGTACGTGCACTGCATCCGCTTGAGATCAGGATTCTTCTTGCCTATGGACCGGGCGACATCATCGATGGCCAGAAAGTCAGGCAGGATCTCGGATTCAGGGAAGGACAGGAGAACCAGGCATTCTCCTGGCTTGCGGCCAAGGGATTGCTTGAAGAAGCAGGGCGCAACATTGAACTCGCCTACGAACTCACCGCGCTGGGAAAAGAGTGGCATGAGAAGGGTACGCCAGAAGCGCGCATCATGGCCATACTCGCTGAGCAGGGGCCATTGAGTCTGCCCGACCTCGCGCAGGCACTCGGCTTCGATCAGAAGACCGTCGGCTCCGCGTTCGGTGCGCTTGCCCGTGAAGGTGTCTGCGCTATGAATGATGAAAAAAAGGCAAGCCTTCGTGATGCCCGGCTTCCCGCTCGCGTGCAGGCTCTGGCAGCCCTGCTTTCCAAAGCAGCTTCCATGGGCGGCATGCTTCCTGAGGCCGTGCTCGATCAGGACGAACTGGCCATCATGCATACGGTGGCGAAGAAGCGCGGCGCACAGGATGCTCCTTTCCGGATTGCCGAGCGCACTCGAGTCAGCTATCGGGTCACGCAGCAGGCAGCGGAGTGGCAGGAAGCGGTGAGATCCCTCGGCATGACGGGCGAAGAGCTTGGGGCCATTACCCCCGAAATGCTCGAGAAGGGAAGCTGGAAGCACGGACAGTTCCGTCCCTACAATGTCCAGGTGCCTCCCGCCCGTGTAATCCCCGGCAGGCGCAATCCCTATGTGGAGTTTCTTGAGAGCGTCAAGGACAAGCTGGTATCACTGGGCTTCGAGGAATTCGACGGCAACCTCGTGGAAACCGAGTTCTGGAATTCCGATGCGCTCTTCATGCCTCAGTTCCATTCCGCACGTGATATCCACGATGTGTATTACCTCGAGGAACCGACCCATGCCAAGGTCATTGAGGAACCCTATCTGTCCCGAGTCGCTGCAGCTCACGAACATGGCGGCATGACCGGCAGCCGTGGCTGGGGCTACAGCTTCGACCGTGACTTTACGCGCAGGCTCATTCTCCGCAGTCAGGGCACGGTGCTGTCCGCACGCCAGCTGCCCAAGGCCCACATACCCGGCAAGTATTTTGGCATTGTACGCTGTTTCAGATACGATCGGGTCGATGCCACCCATCTTTCGGATTTCTACCAGACCGAAGGCATTGTGCTGGGTGAAGATGTGAATCTGCGAACTCTGCTCGGTTTTCTCGAGATGTTTGCCACCGAGGTCGCCGGTGCAAAGGAAGTCAAGTACGTACCAGGCTATTTCCCCTTCACCGAGCCCTCAATAGAAGTACATATCCGGCATCCGGTGCTGGGGTGGTTCGAACTGGGAGGCTCAGGCATCTTCAGACCTGAGGTCACCAGGTCGCTGGGCGTCGAAGTACCGGTAGCAGCCTGGGGCATCGGTATTGACCGCATGGCCCTCATGGCCCTCGGGCTGAATGATCTGCGTGAGCTCTTCAGCTCCGATCTCGAGAGCGTACGACTGCGTCGCTCGCAATTCAAGCTTCAGTGAGCCCCGGAGAATCGCCATGCCGAAAATTGAAGTCAATGAACGCCTTTTCTTTCAGCTTGCAGGTCGTACATGGGAAGATGCGCTGGAACTCGAACAGTCTCTTACCACTGCCAAGGCAGAGCTCGACGAATGGGACCGCAGCCAGCCGGATGATGGCACCCGGACCATGAAAATCGAGCTCAATGATACCAACAGACCGGATCTCTGGACGACTGCAGGTCTGGCACGTCACCTCCGCACCTATGCTGCCGGCAAGGTGCCTGTGTACCCCTTCTTTGCTTCTCCCAGGAAGCAGCTTGAGGCGCACCGAACCGTCCGAGTGGAGCGCTCCGTCAGGGAAGTGCGTCCCTGGCTGTCCGGTTTCATTGCGCGTGGACCTGCCATCACGGATCCAGTGCTGCGCGACATGATCCAGTCGCAGGAAAAGCTTGCCTGGAATTTCGGAAGGAAGCGCAAGGCAGTGTCCATCGGCATCTATCGTACCTCCCTGATTGAGTGGCCGGTGCGGTATCACGGCGTCGATCCGGCTACGACCTCCTTTGTGCCCCTCCAGGAAACCAGAACAATGACGCTCGAGCAGATCCTCGAGGAGCATCCCAAAGGCATCGAGTATGCTTCGATACTCAAGGGCAGGCCAATACATCCTCTTTTGTCTGATGCGAAGGGGAGGGTGCTGTCCTATCCTCCCATCATCAATTCAGCGGATCTTGGAGCGGTGCAGGTTGGAGACAGTGAGGTATTCATCGAAGTGACCGGCACCGACTATCCTTCTGTCGCGCTTGCCGCCTCCATCATGGCCTGCGATCTGTACGACATGGGCTATTCGATTGAGAATGTGCGGGTAGAGTACGAGTACGACACTCCCTTTGGCTCGACAGTGGTGTTCCCTTATTACTTCCAGGGATTGGCCTCTACGACACTCGAGGATATTGCCAGGCTGCTTGGAACACCGCTCGATCTTGATGCAGTGCTCACGGCGCTCACCAGAATGGGAGTCTGCGCTTACACTGAGAATGGCTCGGTCATCCAGGCTGCTCCACCTGAGTACCGCAACGATTTCCTGCACAGTGTCGACCTTGTGGAAGATGTAATGATCGGGCATGGTCTGCAGGCGTTCGAACCGGCCCGGCCAAGCGCCTTTACCATCGGCCGACTCTCACCTATTGAGCATTATTCGCGCAAGGTCAAGAATATTCTGGTCGGCCTTGGCTACCAGGAAATGATCTACAATTATCTGGGTTCAGGAAGGGATTTTGCGGAGAAAATGCAGATCCCCACCTCTTCTCTCGTGAAAATCGCGAACCCCATGACCGAGAATTACGAGTATGTGAGGAACTCGCCGCTGCCGGCGCTGCTGAACACCGAGAGCGTCTCTGGCAAGGCTTCCTATCCTCACCGGACCTTTGAAATCGGCAAGGTTGCGCTCAAGGATCCCGAGGCGAACTATGGGGTGGTGACACGGCAGTACCTTGGCATGCTCATCAGTCATGCTGCGGCCGACTACAACGAAATTGCCTCCCATGTGGCCGCACTCCTGTATTTCCTCGGCAAGGAATACGTAGTACGCGCAAGCGAGGATCCGCGCTTTGTACCGGGGCGCCAGGTTGAAGTGCTGGTGGATGGCGAACGCAGGGGAATTTTCGGTGAGGTGCATCCGGCGGTGCTGGAGGCATTCGGCATCACGATGCCCTGTGCGGCTGGCGAATTCGACATAGAAGCAATGATGTAGTTCCTTCTTCCGTACAGCATCCGTATCGAGCGCGCCGCACTCTTGAAGCGGCGCGCTTTGTATATGCGTCTTCTCTCAGGGACTTGCCCGGGAGGAGCTTATGCGGATTTTTGCTCACGAACCTTTGGGGTGTGACGGGTTCCTGATCCATGTCGAGGCAGACATTCGAGCAGGCATACCGGCAGTCGAAATAGTGGGTCTTGCAAGTGCTGCGGTGCGTGAGGCTCGAGAGCGGGTACGTGTCGCCGTCAGAAAATCAGGATTTGTCTTTCCTTCAGATCGAATCGTACTCAATCTTGCGCCGGGAGATGTTCCGAAGGAAGGCACGGCCTATGATCTGCCGCTTGCGCTCAAGATCCTCTCGGAATCGCTGCAGATTGCCGATCCAGGGGTGCCCCTGCTCGCACTGGGAGAATTGACGCTCGAAGGCGAAGTCAGGCCAGTACGGGGCATTCTGCCTGCAGTACGGGCTGCCGTGCGGGCGGGAATCGCGACATGCATTGTGCCTGAAGCAAATGCAGAAGAAGCCGCAGTCATAGATTCACTGGAGGTATGGCCACTGGAGCATCTGTCTCGTATCGGCGAGGTGATAACGTCGATCAAGGAAGGGAAGCAGCCACCCCTTGCAGGGAGGGTCTCTTGCCGGGCGGGGGGATGTGCACCGGCTGGGCATCATGGTTCCTGTGCTCCTGATTTCAGTGATTATCGAGGCGATCCCGCAGTACTGCGCGCGTTCGAGGTCGCAGCTGCAGGAGGTCATCATCTGCTGCTCGCAGGACCACCGGGGGCGGGCAAGACCATGGGGGCGTGTCGTTTTTCCTCTCTTCTTCCCGACCTCGATGAGGAGGAAGCGCTTGAGGCTGCTTCCATTTATTCACTCGCAGGCATGCACAGGGGAGAGGAGTGGCACCGGCCTCCCTTCCGGACACCACATCATTCCGCTACGCTGGAGGGCATGCTCGGAGGCGCCAGACCTCTCAAGCCGGGGGAAGCAAGCCTGGCGCACCACGGCGTGCTCTTTCTCGACGAGACACCTGAGTTCAGGCGTGACATTCTGCAGGCTCTTCGCGAGCCCGTGGAACGTGGCTATGTCGATCTGGCACGTGCGGGCATGATGCTGCGCTTTCCCAGTGAATTCCAGCTGCTCATGGCTGCCAATCCCTGTCCCTGCGGGAACCTTGGACTGCGCTCGAGAACCTGCGTGTGTTCGCCAGATGAGATTCGGCGCTACTGGAAACGACTGGGAGGGGCGCTCCTCGACAGGATCGACATTCGCTGCGCGGTAACGCCTCCGGATGCCTCGCGCCTCCTCGATGTCTCCACCCTTGACCCAGCCATCCTGCGCGCGAGGATTGCAGAGGCTCGAAGGCTTCAGAGAGATCGCTGCAAACATGAAGGCAGCTTCCTGAATGCCAGAATGCCACCTGCTCGTATCGCTGCATTATGTGAATTGCTGCCGGAAGCCAGACGGCTGCTGGCAGCGGCAGTCACAGGGTTTGGTCTTTCGGCAAGGGCAAGCCATGCAGTCCTGAAAGTGTCGCGTACCATTGCTGACCTCGAGGGAAAGACAGCGATCGACAGCGCGGCAATCGAGGAGGCCCTTTCCTATCGCCAGGTCGGCGAGATGGATGCTGTATGGGGTGAATGATTGAGGACTGATGCGAAACCAGCGCAAGGAGCCGGGTGGATGCACCTGCCGTGACAGGCAGGTCACGCACTCACCGTACCATCATGCCTGCTCTCAGACCGGATCGGGTTTCTGCTAGGGTTCCTGATCCCAGATTACGGGCTTCCCCGTTGCATGTGATCGATAGATGCCTTCCATGATGCGGGCTACCATGACGCCATCACGACCGGTAGTGACAGGAGTATGCTCCCCAAGGATGGCTCTGGCGAAATCATCTTCCTGCAGAGAAAAGAAATACCACGTGGCATCAATACCGGCAAAGAGCGTGTCATCTTCCTGCCGCCAGGTTCTGGGCAAGTCTTCCTGACCCGGTATCGTCCAGAGATCCACAATGGGGGTATCCAGCACACCACTTCTCCCCGCAATGAACATGGCGCCACCATCGGTCTGCACCCCTGCGGAAGCACCGCTGGAACCATGGATGTGCACTTTGGCATGAATCCCGGGCTTCTGTGCATTGGATACGAATATCGAAGCCAGCGCGCCGGAACGGAATCTGACGACAGCCAGGGCGCTGTCCTCGACCTCGATATAGGGATGATTGATATTCGACCATCGCCCGAAGACTTCTATAGGCTCTCCGAGATACCAGCAGAGCAGGTCGAACTGATGCGGCGCCTGGTTGACGATGACGCCGCCCCCTTCGCCCTTCCAGGAACCCCGCCAGGGATCTGACCTGTAGTACGCCTCGTCTCGCCATCCCAGCATGGTTACCTGACCCAGCATAGGGACGCCCAGCAACCCCTCATCAATAGCTCCACGTATTCTCCGGCATGCAGGATACCAGCGCCGCTGGCTTATCACGCTCAGCCTGAGACCGGCTGCTTCTGCCTGTGCGGTGAGAGCCTCGGCCTCGGCAACCCTGAGCGTCATCGGCTTTTCGATCAGAACATGACAGCCTGCATCGAGCGCTTCCCGTCCATCAACATGATGATGCGGATGGGGCGTGGTGATCACCACCGCCTCGACGCCATCCTGTCTGACCATCTCGGCAACAGAGTCTCTTGAGGATATGCCCCAGGCCGCAGCAAAGGCATCGCGCTTTTCTCGATTCCTTCCGCACACCGCAACCAGCTCACAGGAAGGCGCCGCCTGCAGTGCCCTCGCATGCAGTGCGGCAACCTTGCCATAGCCTACAAGACCGAACCGTACTGTACCCATCACACCTCTCCCGGGTGCAGCACCACCTTGAGCAGACCTTTTTCTCGCCTGTAGAGGCGATCGAACCACTGTGGCCCATCGGCCAGCGGAGCAGTGGCACTCAGCACCGATGCCGGATCAACCAGCCGGCGGGAGAGCAGTTCCAGCGCAAGGGGATACTCGCCGGCAATTGCACAGGAGCCCAGCAGACTGATCTCGCGCGTGACGACCGACTGGAGCGGAAGGTCCACCGAGGGATTCAGATTGCCAATGAGTGTCACCGAACCACCCTTGCGCGTCACCGACAGGGCAGTCTTCAGAGCGGCGCTGTTCCCCACTGCCTCAAAACTTCGATCCACACCTTTTCCCCCGGTGAGCTCGAGCACCTGTTGCAATGCGTGAGGGTCTGAGGGGTCCAGCGCCATATCAGCCCCGACACGGAGAGCGGCTGCCCGGCGATCGGGATCGGTATCAAACGCAAGGATGAGATGAGGTGAATACGCGCGGAGAATCTGCAGCAGAATAAGGCCGATCAAACCTGTCCCCGTGACTGCGACGGTCTGGCCCGGGGCAAAGGGGGTAATCCTCATGGCATGCGCAGCAACGCCAACCGGCTCGGCCAGCGCAGCAATGTCATACTCCATGCCTTCAGGGAGATGATAGGCAATGCGTTCCGGAATCACCAGGAGAGGGGCAAAGGCTCCATCCTGTCGATACTCGGCACAGGAGACTCCAAGCACCCTCCGATTCTCACAGAGGTTGACTTCACCCCGTCTGCAGTAGAAGCATTCACCACACCATATTGTTGAATCAAAGGTGATCCTGTCTCCCTTTCTGAACCTCCGCACCGCCGGGCCGGCTTCAAGCACTTCTCCCGCTGCCTCGTGACCCATGATGACCGGCGGGATGCGGCGACCGGTGGAGCCGTCCATGCCATGCACATCGGAGCCGCAGATTGCTGCGGCATGAATGCGCACCAGCATTTCGTCGGGCTTCTGCATAACAGGATCGGGCACTTCCTCTATCTGCAGTTTCATGTACTCTCGCAAGACGAGTGCTTTCATGATGCCTCCGCTGCCTGTGGTCCCTGTCTAACGCTGAATGCGGGCCGAGCCGCCTGAGGCAAAGGCCTTGACCTGTTCCAGTGTTGCCATGGTGGTGTCGCCGGGGAAGGTGGTGAGCAGCGCGCCATGAGCCCAGCCCAGCCTGAGTGAGGTTTCCGGCTCGAGTCCCTCGAGCATGCCGTAGATGAGCCCTGCCGCAAAACCGTCACCGCCTCCGACTCGATCATGCACATCGAGCTCACAGGTCGGCGCTACCCAATGCTCTCCATCCTTCCAGAGTACGGCGCTCCACAGATGTCGATTGGTGGATTTTACGTCGCGCAGCGTGGTTGCCACGACGCGGATGCCGGGATATCGGGCATGCACTTCCTCGATCGTCTTCAGGAAGGAAGCCGGATCGAGTTTCGATGTGCTGGCTATGTCGGGACCTGGAAGATCGAGCCCCATCTGCAGGTCTTCCTCATTTCCAAGCAGAACATCGACATGTTCCACAATGCGGCCGAGGACCTCCGACGGTTTCTTCCCTGTCGCTGCTGCAGCCCAGAGCTTGGCGCGATAGTTCAGATCGAATGATACGATTGCTCCATGCGCATGTGCTTCTCGCATCGCTTCGATGACGAGCTCGGGCGTGGTGGCGGAGAGCGCAGAGAAAATCCCGCCCGAATGGAACCACCGTACACCCTGGCCGAAAATGCGTTTCCAGTCGAAATCGCCGGGAGCGAGGAGGGCAGCAGCTTCATTGGCGCGGTTATAGAAGACGACGGGAGGCCGCACGCCCTGGCCTCTGTCAGACCAGACGAGGGCGATATTGGGGCCGCGAACGCCATCATGAGCAAAACGCTTGTAGATCCCCTGCACTCCCATGGCCCGGACTTCTGCCTCAACCTTCTCTCCCAGCGGATAATCCACCATGGCGCTCGCAATGGCAGTTCTCTTTCTGAAACAGCGGGCAAGATTGGCGGCTACATTGTACTCGCCACCCGATACATGCACCTCATATCTGTCGGCGAATGCAAACGGCACGATGCCCGGATCCATCCGCATCACAAGCCCTCCGAGCGAGAGCAGATCAAGCGCACATGCATGTTCCGGCAGAATCTGCAACTGGTTCATCGTAGCCTTCCTCCTTGGCATCTCAGACTATATAGGTTCCGGCTGCGGTAGTGCCGCCATGTCCCGTCCAGTTCGTATGGAAGAATGTCCCTCTTGGTCTGTCGGTTCGCTCATAGGTATGCGCTCCGAAGTAATCACGCTGGGCCTGGATGAGGTTCGCAGGCAGTCTCTCGGTCCTCAGCCCATCATACCAGGCGAGCGCAGAGGAGAGGGCTGGCACGGGAATGCCGGCGGAAAGCGCATCGGTCACCACTGCGCGCCACGAGGCTTCGTGTTCCTTCATCTGGCTGGCAAAGAATGGCGCGAACAGCAGGTTTTCCAGCGATGGTTCGGCTGCATAGGCATCCTTGATACGGCCCAGGAATCGTGAGCGGATGATGCAGCCACCGCGCCACATCAGGGCTATCGAGCCAAAATCAAGGTTCCATCCATAGACCGATGCGGCTTCGCGCAGCAGCATGAATCCCTGTGCATAGGAGACTATCTTGGCTGCATAGAGTGCCTTGCCAAGGTCTGCAAAGTAGCGCCCAATATCGCCCTCAAATCGACTGATGGGAGGCGTGCCGAGCATGGCCGTGGCCTTGAGCCTCTCATCCCGGCCCGCCGAGAGACAGCGCGCGAATACAGCCTCAACGATGAGCGTGACAGGGACGCTCATGTCCAACGCGGTGATGCCTGTCCACTTGCCGGTGCCCTTCTGTCCCGCAGCATCAAGAATCCGGTTGATGAGCGGCTGTCCGTCCTCGTCTTTGAATCTGAGAATATCTCTGGTAATGGAGATGAGATAGCTGTCCAGATCACCCTGGTTCCATGCATCGAATACATCCGCCATTGCTTCGGGTGTCATCCCCAGGCGGTCGCGCATGATATGGTAGGCTTCCGCGATCAGCTGCATGTCGCCGTATTCGATGCCATTGTGCACCATCTTCACAAAGTGCCCCGATCCTCCGGGCCCGATCCAGTCGCAGCAGGGGCTGCCATCCTCCACCTTTGCGGCAATGGCCTGGAAAATCGGCTTGACATGAAGCCATGCGGCAGATGACCCGCCCGGCATGATGGATGGGCCGTGCAATGCTCCTTCCTCTCCACCCGACACACCTGTACCAATATAGAGCAGACCCTTTGCTTCTATCTCGGCAACCCGTCGCATCGTATCCTGGTAGTGCGAATTACCACCGTCTATGATGATGTCGCCCGGTTCCAGGTAGGGCAGAATCTGGGCGATGGTCTCGTCAACCGCAGTACCGGCCCGCACCATGAGCATGACCTTTCGAGGGCGTTTGAGCATGCTGGCGAGCTCTTGTGGCGAATGTGCGCCGAGAATTCGTTTGCCTGCACCCCGGCCCTGCAGAAAGGCATCGACCTTTTCTGCAGTGCGATTGTAGACTGCCACGGTAAAGCCTTTGCTCTCCATGTTGAGCACAAGGTTCTCTCCCATGACTGCGAGTCCTATGAGCCCAATATCAGCCTGCATACTGTATCCTCCTTGCCCTGGGCAGCTGATGGTGTTCGCGATGAAAAGAGAGCATCACAGTCTCCTCCCCGCGATGGCCGAGCGCATGCGCTCGACGTGCTCCATGCCCGAGGCTCCCAATGTTTCCATGATCTGAATGTAGAGCGCATCAATGATGGCGAGCTGCGCAATTCTGGCCGAAAAGGCCTCAGAGATGACCGTCGCCTCGCTGATGGCGGAGATAAACCGCATGTCTGCCATGCGGGAAAGGGTGGAGCGGGGATAGGTGGTGAGGGCGCAGAGCTGGGCTCCTGCCTTCCGTGCAGTCTCTGCGATGGCCAGAATGTCCTTGTTTGCCCCAGTATGTGAAATGAGTATCGCAACATCACCCTGTCGCATCTGGGAGGCGAGCATGAGCTGCATGTGAAAGTCCTCCACAAACAGACATCGGATTCCCGTCCGCATGATCTTGTGGCAGGCATCTTTCGCGACGATCGCCGAGCCGCCAAGCCCATAGAGATGCACACAGCCTGCTGCAACAATACTGGCAGCAACCTTCCCGAGTTCCTTCCTGTCGATCATCGATTCCGTCAGTGTGAGCGACCGTGCGGCAGACCTGAAGGCTATCGATACAGGATCTTCGTCAGGATGTACCTCGGTATCGAACATTCTGGCATTGGGTGTGAGCGCTTCTGCAGCAAGCGCAATCCTGAACTGCTGATATCCCTCATATCCTAGCTTTCGCACGAATCGCACGAGTGTGGAGACGGAAACTCCGATGTGCTCGGCAAGGGTCTCCATGCTGGGATGAATCGCCTTGGCCGGATCAGCGAGAATATAGTCTGCGACGCGCCGCTCCTTGGCGCTGAACTTCTCCTCCATGGACCTTATCAGATAGGTACAGGCGGCTTTCGACTCTGCTTCCATGCGATGGCTCCTGGCGTACTCACGATGTAGTGTAACGGGAAACTCGGCTGGAGTACAGAGGTTGAAAGAAAAATTTCATTCAAAATGCTGAAAGTTTTTTGTCAGGTATTGACCGGCTCGCCGATCTGCCGCATATTTATACCTGCCAGGCATGCGGAGCATGGTCTGGCACAGTGTCCGTCACAAAGTCTGATGAAGGAGGTAATGATGAAAAGCAAATTCGTGCTGCTCATCATGGTGCTGTCGGTGCTTGCGGTAGGTGCCCAGCAGAAGGAAATTCGTGTCCTGCTCGCCAACCATCCCTATGGCGATCTTCTCAAGGCTGCCATTCCGGAATACGAAAAGGCGACAGGCGTAAAAGTCAATGTGGAGAGCCTTCAGGAAAGCCAGCTTACCACCAAGCTGACCACGGAATTTGCCACCAGATCTTCCACAGTGGATGTGTTCATGACCCGTCCGCTGCAGGAAGGCAAGATGTTCTACAAGAACGGATGGTACGAGCCACTCACTGACTATGATTTTTCGGACTATCCCCAGAACGCGCTCGATGTCGCAAAGTTTGGCAACAAACCGTACCTTGTGCCACTGGTAACCGAGTGGGAAGTACTCTACTACCGCATTGATCTCTTCAGGAAAGCGGGCATCGAAGTGCCCACGAACTTCACCGAGCTCGAGAATGCGGCAAAGAAGCTCAACACCGCCGATATTGCGGGATTCGCTTCGCGCGGCAGGGGAGCTGCGGCTGTCACTCAGATGTCGAGCTTTGTCTACAATTTCGGTGGAAAGTACCTCGATAAAGGCAAGGCCGTGTTCGACAGCAAGGAAGCGCTCGACGCAATCCGCTACTACGGAAGAATGCTGAACTACTATGGTCCCAAGGGCGTGACCAACATGTCCTGGGAGAATATCATGCCGCTCTTCCAGGCAGGCAAGGTAGCCATGTGGACTGACGCATCCGTATTCTATGGCCAGATCGTAGACCCCACCAAGAGCCAGGTGCCTGCAGAGAACGTCGGCATTGCCAATTTCCCCGCCGGTCCCAAGGGCAACACTCCCTATATCGTAGTTTCCTGGGGCATGGCGGTCGCCAAGCAGTCAAAGAACAAGGCTCTCGCCATGGACTTCATCAAGTGGGCTACCAGCAGAGAGCTGGCCAAGCGCGGCATGCTCGCCAACATCACCATGGCGCGCAGCTCGGTATGGAAGGATCCTGAAGTCAGGGCAAAAGTGCATCCCGGTCTCATCGCTACACAGGAATTTGCAGCCAAGTTCGGCTATCCCTACGACCGGCCCTACATGAGCGCAGTCGGCGAAGCACGCGATCTCATCGGTGAAGTAATCATCGAGTCCATCAACACCGCCGGTACCTCGGCCAACCTCGAGAAACTTGCCAGAGAGAAGGTCCAGGCAGTGAACAACCTGCTCGAGGACACCGGAGAGTTCGGCGTCTTCTGATCATCAAGCCAACGTGCATGTCCGGAGTAGCAAGATGAGTGCTGGAAAACAGAAAGGAAGCTTTGTCGAGCGTCATTTGCACATACTGTTCCCGCTTCCTGCGGTTACCTTCGTTGTCGTGATGATGCTGTTTCCCGTGCTGTACACCTTTTTCCTGAGTTTTACCAACTGGAATCTCACTTCGGGCATGCCCCTCACGGTGGTGTTTCTCAGATCCTATCAGCGAATCATCCAGGAGCCACGCTTTGTCGCGGCTCTTGGCCGCACCTTCAGCTTCACGCTGATGGCGGTTTCGGTAGAAACCGTCCTGGGTATGATCATCGCGCTCATTCTCAACAGGGAATTCAAGGGAAAGGGACTTGCCAAACTTGTCATGCTGCTGCCGCTGGTCAGCACGCCGGTCGCCATCGGAATCGTGTGGAATCTCTTCTATGATCCCACCATAGGCCTGGCCAACTTTGTGCTTACCAGGCTGGGGCTGCCGAGAATTGCGTGGGTGGGCAGTGCCAAAACCGTCCTGCCTTCACTTGCGCTCGTTGACATCTGGCAGTGGACTCCCATGATTGCGCTGATTCTGCTCGCAGGTCTTGCAAGTCTTTCCACCGAGCCCTATGAGAGCGCACGCGTTGACGGGGCTTCCGAGTGGCAGATTTTCTGGCACGTGACCCTTCCCATGGTCATGCCTACGCTGCTTACGGCTGTAATTCTACGCTCAATCGATGCGCTCAAGACTTTCGACATCATCTATGCCATGACGGGAGGCGGACCGGGATATTCATCCGAGACACTCAACATCATGGCATTCAAGTACAGTTTCGAGTACTTCAGAATGGGTCAGGCATCGGTGATACTGGTGTTTCTCTTCATCCTGGTGCTGCTGATGAGTCTTGTCATCATGCGCCTCAGAAAATCTCTGGAACTGTAGGAGGCCGCCCATGCGATCATCTCTCGCGATGCGCCTGCTGTTCGCAGTAGTGGTACTGATGATTGTCCTGCCCATTCTCTTTCCCTTCATCTGGATGCTCATGTCATCCTTCAAGACGCAGGTCGATATCGTTGCCTGGCCACCGAGGCTGTTCTTCTCTCCGACGCTCCAGAACTACGAGCGTGTCTTCAGAGAGCAGAACTTCCTTAAATATTTCATCAATTCAGCAATAATTGGCATTTCAGCGGTCGCACTCTCGCTGCTCATGGGTCTGCCGGCTGCGTTCTCCATCGCCCGCTTTGGTCAGAAGCGTCTTTCGGTGTTCATTCTGGTCGCGAGGCTCATGCCGGGCATCTCCTTTCTCATGCCATGGTACATCATCTTCTCGCGGCTCAAGCTGATGGACAGCTATATCGCCCTGGTGCTGTCCCACATGCTGATTACTCTCCCCATCATCGTATGGATAATGGCAACGTATTTCGAATCGGTTCCTCTTGAAATCGAAGAATCTGCCATGGTGGACGGAGCGACCCGGCAGCGGGCCTTCCTGGCGGTGGTGCTTCCTGTCGCTGGTCCGGGTATCGTCACGTCGGTTACGCTCTCCTTCATTTTTTCATGGAATAACTTCATGTTCTCACAGGTGCTCAGCATGGAGAGAACCAGAACACTTCCCATCGCGATCTACAATTTTGTGTCCTATGCCGAGGTCGACTGGGGTGCAGTCATGGCGGCTGCCGTTGCAATCATGGCACCTGCCATTCTTCTGACCATGGTTTTCCAGAAATATGTAGTAAAAGGCCTCACCATGGGAGCAGTGAAAGGTTGAGAGGCGTGCGCGCCCCTGCTGTCTGATGCAGCAGGCTGGCAGCGCAGCCTGCTGCAACGAAATGCTTTTTACAGTGCCGATTACAGTGCCGGACCTGCATGAGGCAGCGAAGCAAGCGATCGTGCGAGTTCTTCTTCAGACAGGCTCATATTCTGCAGCTCTCCGGACAGATACTCAGCATATCCCTGCAGATCCAGAAGCCCATGCCCTGAAAGCCCGAATACAATCACCTTTTCCTTGCCCTCTTCCCGCGCGCGTACCGCTTCCCTCACTACCTGTGCGATGGCATGGCTGGTTTCGGGCGCTACTATGATTCCCTCCGTGCGAGCGAAGAGCACCGCTGCTTCAAAGCACTCAAGCTGAGGCAGTGCCACCGGCCTGAGCAATCCAAGCCGTGCGGCTTCGGAAACAAGAGGAGCCATCCCATGATAGCGCAAGCCTCCCGCATGGCTTGGCGAAGGCATGAATCCATGTCCCAGGGTGTGCATGGCGAGCAGCGGAGTCATGCCGGCAACATCGCCATAATCATACGCAAAGACACCGCGGGTGAGGCTGGGGCACGAGGAGGGTTCCACTGGTATGATATCGATGTCTGCGCCTTCGATCTTTTCGCGGATAAAGGGAAATGCCAGGCCGGCGAAATTCGATCCTCCTCCGACACAGGCGATCACAGTGTCGGGCTTTTTCTCACCCATCATGTGAAGCTGCCTCTGTGCTTCGAGGCCGATCACGGTCTGGTGGAGCATGACATGGTTGAGCACGCTGCCGAGCGCATAGTGTGTCTTGCCGCTGCTGTCCTCAAGCGCTGCTTCCACAGCTTCGCTGATCGCGATACCAAGGGAGCCAGGCGAATCGGGATGCTCTTCGACTACAGCCCTTCCTGCGCGGGTAGTGGGACTTGGACTCGGGATGCACGTACCGCCCCAGACCTGCATCATCACCTTTCGATACGGCTTTTTGTCAAAACTTGACCTGACCATGTAGACCTTGCACTGCAGGCCGAATTGCGAGCAGGCATAGGAAAGGGCAGAACCCCACTGGCCAGCGCCGGTTTCGGTCGTGAGGTGGGTAATGCCCTCCTGTGCATTGTAGTAGGCCTGGGCAACTGCAGTATTGGGCTTGTGGCTGCCTGCAGGAGATACACTCTCGTTCTTAAAATAGATGCGTGCAGGTGTGTGCAGTGCTGCTTCGAGCCTGCGTGCTCTTACAAGGGGAGTAGGACGCCACCGGGCGAGTACTGCCAGCACCTCCTGGGGAATGTCGATCCATCGGGTGGTGCTCATCTCCTGTTCGATCAGCGCCCGTGGGAACAGCGCTGTAAGTTGCTCTGGTCCCAGATCGCTGCCATCGGGTGCCTTGGGTGGGAGCGGAGGTCGCGGAAGATCTGCCGCCAGGTTGTACCACTGTCGTGGCAGTTCGTGATCGCCAAGCGTCGCCTTGATGTGCATGATTCCTCCTTGCTGGTGCATGCTGTCCCATGATGCTGCCTTGCAACGCAATCCAACAACATGGTGTTTCTATAAGTAGAAGCACTCTAGCCTACCGAGTTTGTTTCTGTCAATAGTAACATTGCAGAAATTTTCACGCTTGACGCGCATGCGTAAGTGGCATATAAACACATCGTTACAGGAACAGGCCGTCTTCCGCCAGGAACGATGGAGCCGGGCGTTTTGCAGCAGGTAGTTCGCCTGTGGGACCTACTACAGCTTCAGCACACTCGACTAGCGGAGGACGACCATGCAGATGGAAACTCGTGCCTTGGGCTATACCGAAGGCGTACTCTCAGCGGTAATCAATACAGTGCTTTTTGCCTTGAAGCTCTGGGCAGGGACAGCATCGCACAGTATAGCCATGGTTGCAGATGCCTGGCACACGCTTTCGGACACCCTTACCTCACTCGTTGTGATTCTAGGATTCTGGATTTCCTCAAGACCAAGAGATGAAGAGCATCCTTTCGGTCATGGCAGGGCTGAGGTGATCGCTGCCATCATAATAGGAACACTGCTTGCGGTGGTCGGGGCGAGCTTTCTCAAGGACTCCATAGGACAATTGATTCAGAAAAGGACAGCCAGCTTCAGTACACTGGGTCTGATTGTCTTTGGAGGATCTGCGATCATAAAGGAAGCACTTGCGGAATTCTCAATCTGGGCAGGTAAAAAGACGGGCAGTCAATCACTGATTGCCGATGGGTGGCACCATCGCAGTGATGCGCTTGCCTCTGCGCTCATAGTCGTCGGCGCCCTGGCCGGACAGAGGCTCTGGTGGATCGATGGCGTCCTAGGCATCGGTGTCTCATTGCTCATTCTCTACGCTGCATTCGACATAGCCCGGGATGCCTCCAATGCACTCATGGGAGAGAAGGCGAGCGATGGGCTCACTGACGATATCATCAAAATTGCGGAAGCCTCAGCACCGGAACTCAAGGATATTCATCACGTGCATGTCCACCGCTATGGTGATCATCTCGAGATCACGCTCCATGCCAGAATCAACGGGGCTACTGATATTGACGCGGCACACGCCATAGCAACACGGCTCGAGCAGCTTCTCAGGGAGAAGCTCCATGCGGAGGCTACGGTACACATTGAACCCGAGAAAGTGCTGCCCGGCAGCAGCGTTTGAAAATACGGGCGAGGTGCACGAATTTTCAGAAAACTGGTCTTGACTTTCACAAAAACTTTGCTTACATTTACATCCCACGCTGAAAGTGGATGCCTTGCAGAATCAGGCGGCAGCGCCGCTGAGTGGTTCGAAAGGCACAAAAAAGTGTCGCAAGGCACTTGACAGTAGCGAGGAACTTTGATAGGTTCATCGAGCGCTCCGCCGAGAGGCTGGAAGCGCGAACGAGCGGCCGGGGTCCGGGAGGGCCTGTGGCTGCGAGGGATCTGTGACAGGGAATAAGGGAAGGGGATAGAGGAAGGTTCTTCGGAGAAGGAGCTCTGGTGCCGGAAGGCGCTGGGGTGACACTGCGAAGACGGTGAATGCCGGCGGTCACCGTGCACCTGTGAGGTGCTGGGTGGCTGCGAAGAGAAGGGACCTTGTGCTTTTCGTGAGGAAGCTGACAGCCGCGAGGCTGTTGGTATACATCATGGAGAGTTTGATCCTGGCTCAGAACAAACGCTGGCGGCGTGTCTTAAGCATGCAAGT
>JAOABY010000034.1 GCA_026418115.1 Spirochaetaceae bacterium
TCCGGAGTGAGCATCTTGGTGTTGACGATGAAGACATTCATGATGCCCGTGTAGGGAAGCCAGTTGGTGCCAACCTTGTAGACGGGATTGATCTTGTCCCAATCCTTCGGGGTATAGGGCGCGAGAATGGCGCTTTCTGCCTCCAGCTGCTCACCTCCGATGCTCCAGATGACATCGGCATAAGGCTTGGAAGCCTCGGCCTTTGCTCTCTTGATCACATCGCCAGATCCAAGCTTGACGTATTCAACCTTAATGCCGGTTTCCTTTTCGAAGAGCGGCACCAGGGCGTTGATGATGGTCTCTTCGTGGGCTGTATAGACGACTACCTTACCGCCTGCAGCCCAAGCCGACATCGCGATAAGCAGACACATCGCGATGATGACTTTGCGTTTCATGATTCCTCCCCTTCCGGCAAATGCCGGATGCATGATGTATACATCTCTATTGTAGCATATCCTGTACAAGTTTGGGCAAGCTCTGGTTTCGAAAATCATAGCGAACCGCACTCATGCCCAGGCTGCGTGCAGCTTCGCAGTATGCCTCAATGTCATCAATGTAGAGGCAGTCGGCCGGATCGAGCCTCGTATACTCCAGGAGTTTCTGCCAGATCGCAGGATGGGGTTTCATAACGCCGACTTTGTAGGAAAAAATGTAGAGTTCCGGAATCGTCGCCAGCACCTCGTTGTCGAATATGACTGAAGCATGCAGAAATGAAGTATTGGAGAGCACGAAGGTCCGCGCTCCCAGTCTCGCTGCCATCTCAAGACCTCGTTCTCCATCAGGGTTGGGGACGATGATGCGTTTGTAGTCTTCAACAAAGGCATCGAAGGTATAGGACGGATCAAGCCCCGCCAGCTCCTGGACACGACGGAAATATTCACGGGTTCCAAACTTCCCGGTCTCAAACTCGTGCTCCAGGGAGGTTCCCCAGAGTGCCTTGAGCATCTGGTCGGCATTCATCGAAGAGGAATGGGCGGCTGCCCGCTGCACGAAACTCTCCCTGTCTACCGTACACAGTACATTCCCAAAATCGAAAATCACTGCTCTGTACATCGATATTCCTTTCTTTGCGCTTATTCGAAGCTGCTGGTGTGTTCTGCAAAGCACTCATCAAGATAGGCAAAATAGTCTTCTTTTTTAAGAGCGGGCACGAAAGCGGACCTGATCTCGCGTGCCTTGGCCCCTCCGTCGGCACCAAGTCGCAGTACGAGGTCAGCCAGAATCCGCTCCGCCAAAAGCAAGGCCGGGGAAGGGTCCCAGCCCGCAAAATCCGCCCCGTGGATCGTGCCTGAGAATCCGGAAAATCCAAGTTGGCAGGACGGCACCAGGCTTGCCACATCCCCTATATCGTCGGATGCATAGGAATGATCGTGCAGGTCCATGGCAGACGGAGGCAGGAAATGGCTGGCCGATTCCGCCAGCAGCGCACCAAGGCCGGGATCGGGCTTGAAAGGCAGATAGCCGGGTGTGGTGCTGATGGTGACCTTTGCGCCTACCGCCATGGCGCCTGCAGCAAGCGCGCGATCCACTTTGCGCGCTGCCAGGCGTATGGCGGAAATGGAAGACCCCCGTACGTAGGTTTCCAGCAATGCGCGATCGGGAACCGTATTGACCGTCGTGCCTCCCTCCTTGAGTACAGGATGCACCCGGATATGGTCTTCGTCGCGGAATGTCTCCCGCTGGGCATGGATGGCCATGAGAGCCAGGGACGCCGCATTGAGAGCATTGATTCCTTCATGAGGTGCAGCTCCCGAGTGTGCAGCCTTTCCGATATAGAGCGCCTGCTTGGCGACAAATCCATTGAGCGTACCATTGATGGTGGCCATTCTGTCCGGACTGTCCGGCATGGAATGATATTTAATGACACATGCGGCGTTGTCGAAGACGCCGAGGCGAATCATTTCCTGCTTGCCGCTCAGATAGCGTATTTTCCCCTGACGGCGAAGTTCCCTGCGGCGATCCAGGTGCGTGTACTCTTCTGCAGGAGCGCCTATGAAGCTCAGTCTGAACCCGAACGCATCCGGCGCACCACTGGTGAGCAGCGCTTCAAACACGGCTAGCATGATGGTCATCTGTGCATGATGGCCGCAGGAATGCAGCATCTCCCCCGGAGCACCTCGAGTCGGCAGTGCATCCATATCGGCAAGTAGCACAATTTCCGGTGCATCAGCCGGCCCCGCCGACACCCGTATGCCAGTCAGCGCCAGCCCGGTTTCCGGAGAAAGACCAAGTCGACGGAATTGCTCAGCAAGTATGTCCATGGCTCGGACTTCGGCAAAGCCGGGTTCCGGCACTGCCCAGAGGGTTTCCCCCAGCTTCAGAATCCTCTGTCGCATGGCCAGCAATGCCGCATCTACCCTGCTGTGCACATGATTCATATTTTTCATGGTACCACCATAGCGGGCATCGGGGATACAGGCAAGCATGGGCTACTTGACTGCAGCTCCATTCGGTGCATCTACTATACAAAACATCCGCAGAAATATGCAGATCTGCGGATCAGACGGTGTCCGTTTCCTCTCCGGAACAGCGAGACACTCCAAAGGAGCGCATATGAAAGTAGCAAGAATCATCATGGTGCTCATGATGGCAGCCCTCATTCTCCTACCTGCCGCAGCACAGACACAGAAAAAAGCGAACGTATTTCTCCTGATTTCCGGGTCGCTAGGTGACAAGGGCTTCAACGATTCAGCCAGGGCGGCGCTCGATATGATCAAGCAGAAATATGGCGCCAATGTCACCGTAAAGTACACCGAACTCGGTACCGATGTTGCCAAATTCGCACCGGCTCTCGAAGATGCCGGCGCAGAGGGTTACGATGTCGTATTCTGCTCGAACAATTTCAATTCGGCAGTTCAGGAAGTGGCGGGACGCTATCCAAAAACCCTGTACGTCATGTATGACGGCTGGATTCCCGGCGACATTGCCAATGTCTATTCGATCCAGTACAAGAACAACGAAGCCGGCTATCTGGCAGGCGCGCTTGCAGGCCTCATGACCCGGTATACTGCCGATCCGAAGATCAATGCCGACAATATCATCGGCTTCGTGGGCGGACGTGACATCACCGGCATCAATGACTTCTTTGTCGGCTACATCGCAGGTGCGCAGAAAGTCAATCCTTCCGTCAAGATCATCTACAACTACGTCAATTCCTTTACCGACACCGCAAAGGCCAAGGACCAGGCGCTGGTACAGTACAAGTCCTACAACGCCGATGTAGTGTACCATGCTGCAGGCCGTGCAGGCCTCGGTGTGTTCGATGCGGCAGTGGAGACAGGCAAGTACGCCATCGGCGTCGACACCGACCAGGCGAGCCTCTTTGGGAATGAGCCGAAGAAAGCCGACCTCATTCTGACCTCCACCATGAAGCGCGTCGATCTCACCCTCTTCCAGGCTTTCGAGAAATTCTGGAATGGCGAAAAGATCGGCGGCAAGAAGGTCTATGTAGGCGCAGCAGAAGGCGTCATTGCCTATGCACCCTTCAACAAGGCTGTACCCGCAACCATCAGGACCGAACTCGAGAAACTGCAGGCGGATATCAAGGCGGGCAGGATTACGATTCCTTCGGCCTTCTCCATGACCGCCGATGAGATTAACAAGATGAGGGATTCCGTCAACGCGGCGAAGTAATCATCTCTCTGTAGTGTACCGCATGGCGGCTGCCCGGACTGCAGGTCCTGCGGCAGCCGTTTTTGCAGGTTCACTCGAAATTCTGCATTGAAGCCGGAGCCAACCGTGAACTATCTGATCCGGACAGAAAAATTATCGAAGATTTATCCCAATGGCACCTTCGCCAACAAATCAATCGACTTCCAGGTTGCCGAGGGAGAAATCCATGGCCTTGTGGGTGAGAATGGGGCAGGCAAAACAACCCTGATGAAGATGCTGTATGGCGAAGAGCAGCCTTCAGCCGGCCGCATCCTCATCGATGAGAAGCCTGTCACCATCGCCTCCGAATTCGAAGCGATCAAGGCCGGCATCGGCATGGTGCATCAGCACTTCATGCTCGTTCCCTCGCTCAGCGCTGCCGAAAATCTCGTGCTCGGCAAGGAACCAAAACGAACACGCAGCAGGACCTTCGACATGCAGGAGGCGGTGCGCATCACCGAGGAACTCTCAGCCCGCTATAATCTGCCTGTCTACGCCCGCGCCCGCGTTGCTGATCTTTCGGTCTCCATGCGCCAGAAACTTGAAATCCTCAAGGCACTCTACCGCGGCGCACGCATACTCATTCTCGATGAACCTACGGCTGTCCTTACGCCACAGGAGACCGAGGAGCTGTTTGCAGAGCTGAAGGCCCTCCGGCAAAGGGGAAAGACGATCATTTTCATCAGCCACAAGCTGAAGGAAATCTTCAATCTCTGCGACAGGGTAACCGTAATGCGCGACGGCAGGTTGATTGCGACGCACCAGGTCGCAGATGTAGACATACATCAGATCTCCAACGAAATGGTCGGCCGTGAAGTGCAGTTCGAGATCAGCCGCCCTCCCCTGCAGGCAAAGAGCCCTGCACTGGTAGTCCGCGACATATCTTTCGTTGACGATTTCGGCATAGCGAAGCTGAAACATGTCTCCTTCACGCTGCGACACAACGAGATTCTTGGTGTGGTGGGCGTCGATGGCAATGGCCAGACGGAGCTGGTGGAAATCCTCACGGGAACCGAAAAACCGCTTTCGGGCAGCGTCATGGCGAACGGCAAGGAGATTACAGGACGCTCGCCAGGCTTTATTCGGCGCTGTGGCGTTGCACACATCGCAGAAGACCGGATCACGGTCGGAACGGCACTGCCTGCCACCATAAGCCAGAATCTTCTTGCCGACCGGTACTGGAGGGCTCAGTTCTGTGCCCCCACGGGCTTTCTCAAAATGCCTGCCATGGCCGCCGAAGCAGACAGGCTTGTGAAAGACTATGATATCCGCTGCAATTCGCCCAACCAACCAGTCGCAAGCCTTTCCGGTGGCAACATGCAGAAAGTGGTAGTAGCACGGGAATTCACGGCTGAAGCATCCATACTCGTCATTGCGCAGCCGACACGTGGTGTGGATATCGGCGCCATCGAATATATCCATGCGCGCATCATGGACATGAGGAGTGCAGGCAAGGCCATCCTGCTCGTTTCCTCGGACCTCCAGGAGGTCATGGCACTCTCCGACTCGCTCATAGTCATGCATGAAGGAGAAATCGTGGCCTATTTCCCCGATGCATCAGCAGTCACCGACAAGGAACTGGGCCTGTACATGCTCGGCATCAGGCGCCAGAGCGACGACGAATTGAGGAAGGTGCTCCATGAACACGATTAAACGATTCTTTACCGATAGGGATTCGCTCGCCTCCTTGCTGGTCACCGTGTTTGCCGGGCTGTTCTCGCTGCTGGCAGGCATCGTGCTGATTTTCATCGTCAGCAAGAATCCGATTCAGTCGACGCGCAATTTCCTGCTGGCGCCATTTCTGAGATCCTACAATTTCTACTATTTATTGATTGTCATGGTGCCTATCACCTTCACCGGCCTGGCGCTGTGCATCATCTATCAGCTTCGCTACATGAGCATGATCGTAGACGCCAGTTTCTATACCGGCGCGGTAGTGGCGACGGCCATCGGAACCCAGCTGAATCTGCCACCCGGTATCCACCCCGCTGTGGCCATGCTTGCTGCGGGAGCAGTTGGAGGCCTCATAGGGCTTCTGCCGGCGATTCTCAGAATCAAATGGCGCGCAAACGAGCTGGTTTCATCGCTGATGCTGAACTATGTCTTCTATTTCTTCGGCAGTTTCATCATTCTGTACTTTCTGCGGGACCGAAGCCAGACGATTCTTTCGTCTGTGCCGTTCAAGGAAAGTTTCCGCCTTCCCCGGCTTGTCGAGAATACCCAGCTCCATGCCGGCTTTATCATCGCTGCAGTATTCGTGGTGCTGGTATCCCTGTTCCTCTTCCGCACGCGCTGGGGGTACGAAATCCGCCTGACCGGAGCCAACCAGAAATTCGCCTACTACGCAGGGCTGCCGGTGACCAGCATCATTCTCTACGCCCATTTCATTTCAGGCTTTCTGGGAGGTGTTGGCGGAGCGGTCGAAATGGCAGGACTGTACCGGGCATTCATCTGGCAGATGAATCCTTCCTATGCATGGGATGGAGTCATCGTCGCGATGCTGGCGCGCAAGAATCCCCGATTTGTTCCGATTTCGGCACTGTTCTTTGCCTATCTCCGCGTAGGAGCGGATTTCATGTCGCGGCGCGGTGATGTGGCATTCGAGTTCATCACCCTGCTGCAGGGGCTCATCATTCTCATTCTTGCGTCAGACCGGATCGTCAATTACTTCAAGGAGCGAAGGCTGAAACGGCAGGTGCTCAGCAGGACAGGAGCCTCGGAAGGAGGATCCCGATGATCGATTTCATAGCAGGAGTCCTCACTTCCGCCAATTATTGGTTCATTGTACTCCGTTCCACTGCGCCAATTCTGCTGGTGACACTGGGCGCCGTCATCACCGAACAGGCTGGCATCAAGAACATGGCACTGGAGGGCTCCATGCTCTGGGCAGCATTGACAGGCGTCATCGCGAGCGCAGCGACCGGCAATGCATGGATCGGGCTGGCTGCAGGCATCGGGGCTTCGGTCCTCGTTGCGCTCGTGCTCGGATTCTTTGCGCTCAAACTGGATGCGAATGCAGTGCTCTGCGGTGTGGCCCTCAACCTGGTAGCGACGGGGGGTACGGTATTCGTCCTCTTCTCCCTCACCGGCGATAAAGGCATCTCCTCTTCGCTGCCCAGCAAGGTGCTGCCATCCCTGACAATTCCTCTTGTGAAGGATATCCCCTGGATCGGGAAAGTGGTGTCCGGGCAGAACATCATCGTGTATATCTCTGCCCTTGCGGTCGTCGTCATCGATCTGGTCTTGCGCCGATTCACGATCGGACGTCGTATCCGTGCGACGGGCGAAAATATCGAAGCAGCACGCGCGGCAGGCATCGATCCGATACGCATCAAATTCCTTGCCCTGATTGTCTCGGGAATTCTGGCTGGATTTGCAGGCTGTTTCCTTTCCATGGGATATACCTCGAACTTCACCTCGGGTATTGCTGCAGGCCGCGGCTATGTTGCGAATGCGGCACAGGTCGTCGCAGGAGGAACCGCTGTCGGCTCCATTTTTGCGGCAATGCTGTTCGGCCTCATGGATGCCATGGCAACCTTTCTGCAGAATGTTGGCATGCCCCCCGAGCTCATCCAAGCGCTGCCCTATGCCGTCACCATCCTTGGGTTCGTGGTGGTAACCTTCATACGTGATCGGCGCGAAGCGGAACGCAAGCGACGCCTCTTCTCGGGTAATGGGTCAGGAGGCAGCGGAACAGGAATCTCCCACGCCCGTACACCCAGGAGCAAGGCGCAAGGATTGACTCATGGAATGTGACCTGCTGATAGAAGGAGGCGCCATCCTCACACTTGACGCACGGTGGCGTGTGTTTGATCCGGGCTATCTGGCTGTCAAGGGCAGCCGTATTGTCGATGTCGGACCTTTACCAGTACCACCAACACTGAGCGCGGCAAAAGTCCTGGATGCGTCCCAGTGTCTTGTCATGCCTGGATATGTGAATACCCATACCCACATCGCCATGAGCCCCTTCCGAGGCGCTGCGGAAGACATGCCCGACCGCCTCACGCGCTTTATCTTTCCGCTTGAAAAGGCAATGGTCCGCCCGGAGCTGGTGTATGACGCATCGCTCTTTACGATTGCGGAGATGGTGCGCAGCGGCACGACCTGTTTTGCTGACATGTACTACTTTGAGGAAGAAGTGGCTCATGCTGCAGCAGACTCCGGCATGCGTGCGCTGGTGGGCGAAACCGTCGTCGATTTTGCAGCTCCAGACTGTAGTGCTCCCTATCAAGGTATCGATCGGGCCATCCAGCTAGCGGAATCCTGGAAGGGGCATCCCCTGATAAAGGCCTGCATTGCGCCCCATGCCCCCTACACCGTCGACGAAGGTCATCTTGCGCAGATTGCCTCCCTCGCCGAACAGCATGACATACCAATCATGATGCATGTCGCGGAGATGGATTTCGAGCATGCCCGCTTTGCTCCCGAACACGGCTCGGTACTTCGCTATCTGGACCGGACAGGCATCCTCTCTCCACGGCTCATTGCCACCCACATGCTCTTCCTCGATGATGCCGATATCGAACTGGCAGCGAAGCGTAGGGTGAAGGTAGCCCACTGCCCTGTCTCGAATGCAAAATCAGGCCGGCCAATCTGTCCGGCCTGGCGGCTTGCGTATGCTGGTGCAGCAGTCGGCCTGGGAACAGATGGCCCGCTTTCCGGCAACACCATGGACCTGCAGACAGTCGTCTCGCTCTATCCCAAGCTGCAGAAGACCAGAGAACACAGGCGGGACATCGTATCGGCACGCGAGGCGTTGTGGACCGCCACACAGGGCGGCGCACGGGTACTGGGGCTCGAGGATACCATCGGCTCGCTGGAAGCAGGGAAAGAGGCCGATATCCAGATTGTCGAGATCAACGATTTCAACTGCCTCCCCGTGCACGACTGGTATGCGACTGCGGTGTATGCGCTGCAGGCACAGAATGTCCGCGATGTGCTTATTGCGGGCAGATTTCTGCTCCAGAACCGTCACCTGACCTTTGCGGCGGAGGAAGAACTGAAGGCACGCCTTCTGCTACATGCGCAGAGATCACGCGAGATGATTGCCGCGCTTCAGACATCCATGGTCGATCGATAGGGCGGAACCCTTCGATGTGCAGCACGGGCTGCATCCAGTCGGGCCGGTTGGTTCGCCAGCAGATACCCCGCCAAGGCAAGGCTCATGCCGGCATACCGCGCTGCCTTCATTGCCCAGGATGAGCCCGACGCAGCGCACGATTGCCAGGTATGCGCGCCTACTCCCAGCGGCCAGGTCGCGGCGTTCAACTGCCCTGTCGGCACGATGTACGACACATCACCCGTATCGAGCGATCCTCCGATACGCCTGCCTTCGCCAAAATCCCCCACTTCGAGATGGAGGGGTTTTTTCAGCAGTGAAAGCGGAGCGCCAATGGGAACCAATGTTGCACATCGATCCGCTGGAGCGACCGTCTTCTGCAGCGCCACGGCAAAAGCCCGCTCCTCAATACTTGGCACTGGGAGAGGTAGGGCTCGCATCGCTTCATATATCGCTTCCTGAACAGCGGGGTTGGGGATGAAATCGCACTTGCCAGCCTTGATCGTGATGTCCGCCGTGGTTTCCGTCATGAGACAGGCTCCCCTGATCGCATTCCTCACACGCTTCATGGCCCGGTGGACATCGGCTGCGACCGGTGCACGCACATAGAGGTGCACCGCGGCGTGTTCAGGCACAATATTGGGCCGGTCTCCGCCATCCGTGATCACATAGTGGAACAGCGTCCCAGGAGGTGAGTGCTCTCTCATGAATTCGATGGCGAGATTGAAGAGCTGGACCGCATCGAGTGCCGAGCGCCCGGCATGAGGCGCCATGCCCGCATGGCTGGCCCTCCCTTTGAAACGCACCACCAGTGAGAGATTTGCGCTCGTCGTGTAGCGATGGACTGTGTTGACGTCTGCAGGGTGCCAGGTCAGCGCCGCAGACACATCATTGAAGCGGCCTGCCTTTACCAGCGGGATTCTCCCCAGCGATTCCTCTGCCGGGCAGCCATAGAACCTCACACGGGCTCTCGTTCCCTCTGCTTCCAAAAGCGCTGCCAGCCCTTCCGCGGCTACGAGTGCTCCCATGCCAAGCAGATTGTGTCCGCACGCATGGCCGGCACCGCCAGGCACAAGAGGCTCGCGCACGGTGGCACAGGCCTGCGACATGCCAGGCAGCGCGTCATACTCCCCCATGAAGGCGATTACCGGCCCCTCGCCGTCCGGTCCTCTTTCGGCGCAGAAGGAGTATGGCATTTCGGGAAATTCTGTCACCCTGAATCCCTCTGCTGCCAGCCACTCTCTATAGCGGGCTGACGATCGGGCTTCCTGATGAGAGGGTTCCGGGTGTTCCCATATATCCCGGGCCAGCGCATCGTAGCGCTCACTTTTCTCCGATACGAAAGCTTCCAGCTTCCTGACAATCTCGGGAGATATGCTCATATACCGTATCCTCGCATGGAATGCACTCAAAAGGACGATTTGGTCTTGACGCGCTCCAGTGCCTCCTTTGCCGGTTCAAACTGAGGCCTCAGGTCAAGCGATCGTTTATAGGTTTCATACGCACGCCGATACTGACCGAGCTGCTCCTTGATGATGCCAAGCCTGTACCACCAGTAATACATGTTCGGCTCCATCGCCACCGCCATGGAAAGTGCAATGTCGGCATGCTCATATTTCTTCATTCTGTAATAAATTTCCCCCACATAGTAATAGGCGCTCGAGAGCCGTTCGTCACCCTCCGGAGCGGCTGAAAAATACCGCACAAATGCCTGCAGAGCCTCTTCATCCTTCTTGAGGAAATAGAGCGATTCCGCCATGGTTTCCAGAATTCTGATATCCTGGCGCTGCCGCAGGACGGTCTGGGCATACACCACCGCTTCCGCGTACCTCCCCAGGCGAAAGAGATTCCATGTCTTGAGTACCTGCAGGTCCGGATGCTCCGGGTTGGCGACGAGGAGCCGCTCTGTCATGGCAAGCGATCGCTGAAAGGTCTGCTGGGAATCCCTGATGGAGTCGCCGGCCTCAAAGCGGCGCCCTTCCCAGTACAGAGAGAGCGCTGCTGCATAGCTGTCTTCCGCGCAGACTGCAGCGACTGCAACCAGTGCAAATACAGCCAGTGCTGCACCCTGCAACCAGCGTTTCACCTCGATCCTCCTGGCACGGAGCCGCAGACCTCTACTGGAGAATCTCATTGATGGCAGCAGCAGCCCGTCTGCCTTCGCCCATTGCAAGTATGACCGTAGCTGAACCAAGGACGATATCGCCACCGGCATAGACCCTTTCGATGCTGGTCTTCTGCCGTTCATCTACGAGAATATGGCCATGCCGGTCCACCTTGAGCTCGGGTGTAGTCCTGGATATGAGCGGATTGGATTCATTACCAATGGCTACTATCACGGTATCAAAGGGGATGATGGTTTCGCTGCCGCGGATGGGGACCGGGCGCCTTCTGCCGGATTCATCGGGTTCACCCAGTTCGTAGGAGAGCACCTCAAGCGCGGCAACCCTTCCCGTGTCGTCCCCCAGCACCCTGGTCGGACTCTTTAGAAAATCGAAGATGATTCCCTCTTCCATGGCATGCTCGACCTCTTCGGCACGAGCTGGCATCTCATCCCTGGTCCGCCTGTAGAGTACCCGGACTTCTTCAGCTCCGAGCCGCAATGCCATGCGGGCAGCATCCATGGCTACGTTGCCGCCCCCCAGCACTGCCACCCGTCTGCTGGGATAGATGGGAGTGCCTGCCTTTCCGCGTTCATAGGCTTTCATCAGGTTTGCTCTGGTGAGATATTCATTGGCGCTGAAGACTCCGACCAGGTTCTCGCCAGGTATGTCCATGAACTTGGGAAGTCCTGCTCCCGTGCCTATGAACACGGCATCGAATCCATCCTTCTGCAGCAGCGAGAGCAAGGGGCGCGTCCGCCCTACGAGGAAGCTGAGCTCGAACGAAACACCCATGGTTTCCAGAACCTGGGCTTCCGCCGCAACCAGCGCCTTCGGAAGCCTGAACTCCGGAATACCATAGACCATGACGCCACCTACCTTGTGGAATGCTTCAAAGATGGTGACCTCATGCCCCTCGCGGCGCACATCGGCCGCACAGGTCAGCCCTGCAGGACCAGCGCCAACAATGGCAACCCGCTTGCCGGTGGAAGCTGGTACCCTCGGGATATCAACCGCTCCCTGCGCCCGCTCATAATCGGCGACAAAGCGTTCAAGCCTGCCGATCTGGACAGCCTTTTCCACCCCTCCCAGGGCCTTGCCGACAGTGCATGGCTCCTGGCACTGCTTTTCCTGGGGGCACACACGGCCGCAGATCGAGGGAAGGAGATTGGTGCGTTTGATGATACGCGCAGCCTCCAGAAAATCTCCTTCCTTTATTTTGCCGATGAACGCAGGAATATCGACCCTCACTGGGCAACCCGCGATGCAGGGAGCATTTTTGCACTGCAGACAGCGTTCCGCTTCAAGCATGGCCTGCGCGGGAGTGTAGCCAAGTGCTACCTCCTGCATGTTGGCTCTTCTCACGGCAGGATCCTGGCAAGGCATATCCTGGGCAGGGATTTGCAGCCTGGTCCGGGGCGTGAGCGGTGTACTGCGCCATTTGGCGAGTTCGAGCGAGGCTGGATCCATGTTCATATCCGTCCTGTGTGTCATGAGCGCTCCTCCTGCAAGGTGCGGAGTTGCATTTCGAGGTGACACTGTTCGTGGGCTGTCTGTTCCTGCTGGCGATAGGCTCCCAGCCTGGACAGCATATTGTCCCAATCCACAAGATGGCCATCGAATTCCGGCCCATCGACGCAGACAAACTTGACCTTGTCACCTACCGTGACACGGCATCCTCCACACATGCCGGTGCCGTCGATCATGATAGTGTTGAGTGATACCAGTGTCTTTACCCCAAAGGGTCTGGTGGTCTGGGCACAGAATTTCATCATGATGGGAGGCCCGATTGCCACTACGATATCAGGAGGAGGCGTACGGCGGCACAGCTCCTCAAGGGGGGCTGTTACCAGCGCCTTGCGTCCAAAGGAGCCATCATCGGTGACCACAATGTGTTCATCCGCCACTGCAGCAAGCTCCTCCTGCATGATCAGCAGGTCTCTGGTTCTGGCGCCCGATATCACGGTAAGTCTGTTGCCTGCATCCTTGAGCGCTCTGGCGATGGGATAGAGGGGCGCCAGACCTATGCCGCCGCCAACGCAGACTGCCCAGCCGAAGTTCTCGATATGGGTCGGATTTCCCAGCGGACCGAGCACAATGACCTCGTCTCCCGGTTCCTTAAGTGCGAGGCGGTGCGTGCTCGCGCCTACGGTCTGGAATATGAGAGTGATAGTCCCTCTGTCCGGATCAGCGTCGGCTATGGTCAAGGGAATCCGTTCCGAGTATTCCTGATCGTACTGCACAATGACGAACTGGCCGGCCTTACGCTCCTGCGCAATGTAGGGGGCCTCGATCTCCATCCTGAAGACTTCCTCGGAAAGCTGTCGTTTGGACACTATCCTGTGCGTTACATGCATGCTTGACTCCACATGTATTGTAGCCGTGACTTCTCGATCTTGTCTATGATTATGTGGAAAAACCACGCCAGCGGGGAGTCTGGCCTGCTGATGAGCTGTGGCATTCCATGGTATCATGACCACCAATCGCCGGCTGCCTGGCCGCATCGAGGAGCATACATGCATCTTCCACGATTTCCTGAGAAATTCAATGATGAACCTCTTTTTCGTGCAGACGCATTTCTGGCCTATTTAGAGAAGGTTGGCGTCGCGCTCTCGCACCGTCCTGCGCCCGATGGGGTCATCATCAGCTATCAGAAGAGCCTCTTCGACCATGTGGTAGACACCTATCCCACAGAAAGAGCCCGTGGATATTTCGGAAATGTCCTACACTATGTTGAGGTGCCGGAGTGTCGGCGCACGCTGGCAATCGCAGCGGGTTTTGGCATAGGCGCGCCTGCTGCGGCCGTGCTGGCAGAAGAACTCATTGCATGGGGTACAAAATCATTCGTATCCATGGGCTTCGCTGGCTCGCTGCGGCAGGATCTTCCGCCGGGTTCGCTGGTTGTCTGTGATGGCGCATTCCGTGATGAGGGAACTTCAAGCCATTATCTCAAGGATGAGGCAATCGCCAGACCGGATCCCTCCCTCACTGCCAGGCTCATGCGTGCACTTGACGAGGCGGGGCTGCAGTATGCCGTAGGCCCCTCATGGACCATCGATGCCATCTATCGGGAAACTCCAGTTGAGATTGTTGGGTATCGTGAGATGGGTGCGCTTGTGGTCGAGATGGAAGCAGCAGCGCTATTTGCCGTCGCATCCCACAGAGGTGCAGCAATAGCCTCGTGTTTCTCAGTCTCCGACACGCTGGCAGAACTGAGCTGGCGCCCGGAGTTTCATTCAGAACCAAGCGTGCAGGGTCTCGAACGGCTCTTTGCGTGTGCAGCCAGAGCCCTTGATCAAGACTGAGCCCTGGTTCCAGGCAGCAAGGGCGATGTTGGCATAATGCGGCTGCCTGCACGCCACACACCGGAAACCAGGGCAAGAGGCAGCACGGTGCTTCTCTCCCCTAGAATCGTACCGGGATTGAGCACCGTGTTGCAGCCGACCTCACAGTGATCGCCCAGCAGAGCGCCGAATTTCGGCAATCCGGTTTCGATACGGAGTACCTGACCTTCGGCCTGGGGCAAATGAATGGCGACAGGTTTGCCATCGAGGCGATAATTGGAGAGCACGACACCGGCGCCCACATGCGCGCCTGCTCCCAGCACCGAATCGCCAACATAGTCAAAATGAGGTGCCTGTGCATGTTCCAGAAGAATGCAGTGCTTGAACTCGCTGGCATGCCCCAGCACGCACCCCGCTCCTGCGAGTACCGAACCACGCAGGTAACAGCCACTCCGGAGCTCGCATCCATCGTCGATCCATGCTGGCCCGCGCAGAAAGACACCTGGCTCGATACGGCAGTCCCGGCCGATATGTACCGGGCCTTCCAGATGCACTCCTTCCGGCAAGGCTGACTGTATGACCCCTCCACCCTCCTCATCGAGGCATGCGAGAAGCCATTCATCCAGGAGAGTCAAGGCATCCCAGGGATACACGCAACGCGAAAACAGATCGGCGAAGGCGCTTGCCCGCCACGACCATAGAGAGGGAAGCCCCTCAAGCGCCCACTTAGCAGTGTGTTCCATGTTCCTACTCCTGCCACAAGGGCGAAGGATAGTGCCCTCCAGCAGTCAGCATCGCTATTCTGCGCCGGGCATCTTCCAGGTCGGCAGGATTGGTCAGCCCAAAATAGCTTCCCTTGACCGGCAGCATGCGCAGTGCCGCAATTCCCCGCGATACCGCTCCGCTTATTATATCCGGCAGAAAAAACTCCGCCCCTTGCTGCATCGCAACGGAAGCCATGAACTGTTCCCATGCCTGCATCGCGACAGGGAAGATCGATCCATCGAGCCCCCAGAGATTGAGCGAGACGGCAGCATCAGGCGACAGCTCTATGTTTCCGCCCCTTCGCTCGGAAACAATGGCGCTGCCCGAGCGACGAATCCTGGTATGCTCCTCAATGCCGGTGCAGAAACCGCGACTGTCGACCGTGCAGATGGCACGGGACACGGTGCCTGCAGCTGGTACTACCTCGTCGAGCCTGTAGCCTGCGAAGCACCATGAGGAGCCGTTGTTGCGCAAGTGTGAGGCAACTGCAGCAAATGCTTCCCTGCCATAGTAATCATCGGCATTGATCACGGCAAAGCTGCCTCTATCCTGCAGACAGGACCTGGCACAGAGCAGCGCATGCCCTGTTCCCCATGGCTTGATCCTGTTAGTCACCTGCGGCAGCATGAGCATCGAAGGAGGCACCAGCATGTCTCTTGTCTGCCAGGCGAATTCCCATGACATGTCAGACGGCAGACGCGCGATGATGTACTTACGGAAATCCTCTTCGATATCTGGTCTGATGAGAAAGACAACATGATCGAAGCCTGCTTGCAGTGCGTCGTACAGAGAGTACTCAAGCAGCGTTTCCCCATGCTGCCCAAGAGACTGCAGTTGCTTTACGCCGCCAAATCTCGATCCGATGCCGGCAGCAAGTACCATTAGTGTCATGCAGTGATTCTCTTCACACTACATCGAACGGTCAAGGGAGTCTGTCTTTGTATATTCTTATGCAGAACTCTTGCATGCAGGCATGCCGGCCGTATCATCCAGTCCCGTCCTATTGAAATATTTGCAATTCAGGTGTAGCATTATGCAGCCTGCGACCAGCAGGCCGATCCAATCATATCTTTTTAGAGGAACACCACAATGGCAGAATCCAAATCGATGGTCATGATCGACGGTAATGCCGCAGCTGCGCATGTAGCACATGCCTGCTCCGACGTCATCGCGATCTATCCCATTACCCCCTCCTCTCCCATGGGTGAGCTCTCAGATGAATTCTCCGCTCTGGGCAGGAAGAATATCTGGGGCACCATCCCCCAGGTAGTAGAGATGCAGTCCGAAGCCGGAGCTGCCGGAGCAGTCCACGGTGCGCTCACCACCGGAGCCCTTTCCACGACCTTCACCGCATCGCAGGGACTCCTGCTGATGATCCCCAATATGTACAAAATCGCCGGCGAAGCCACCCCCACGGTGTTCCACATCGCTGCCCGCGCCGTCGCCGCCCATGCGCTCTCCATTTTCGGCGATCATCAGGACGTCATGGCAACCCGCCAGACCGGTTGGGCGCTGCTCGCTTCCAACAATGTTCAGGAAGTCATGGATCTTGCGCTCATCGCCCATGCAGCAACCCTCAAGGCGCGAGTGCCGTTCCTGCACTTCTTTGACGGTTTCCGCACCTCGCACGAGGTCTCCAAGATTGAGGAGCTTTCCTACGATGTGATGCGCGCCATGATCCCCGAGGACAAGGTTCGCGAGCACCGCGCACGTGGTCTCAACCCGGAACATCCCGAGATCAGAGGTACCAGCCAGAACCCCGATGTCTACTTCCAGGGTCGCGAGGCTACCAACAAGCTCTATGAGGCTACACCTGCCATCGTCGAAGAGACCATGCGCCAGTTTGCAGCGCTCACTGGACGCAGCTACCAGCTCTTTGACTATGTCGGAGCACCCGATGCAGAGCGAGTGATCGTAATCATGGGCTCTGGTGCAGACACTGCAGAAGAAACCGCTGCCTATCTGAATACCCTCGGTGAGAAAGTCGGTGTGGTGAAAGTGCACCTCTTCAGGCCATTCTCGATCGCCCACTTCATCAAGACCCTGCCTGCTACGGTCAAGGCCATCGCAGTGCTCGATCGCACCAAGGAGCCAGGTTCGATCGGCGAGCCTCTCTATGAAGACGTGCGCACCGCCATCGGCGAAGCCATGGGCAATGGTACTGCTTCCTTCAAGACTTGGCCCACAGTGGTTGGTGGCCGCTATGGACTCGGTTCCTATGAGTTCACCCCCGCCATGGTCAAGGCTGTGTTTGACAATCTCAAGGATGCAGCACCGAAGAATCACTTCACCGTCGGTATCAACGACGATGTCAGCTTCACCAGCCTCTCGTACGATGAATCCTTCCAGCTGCCCTCCGAGGGAGTCGTGCAGTGTCTCTTCTACGGCTTGGGCTCCGATGGTACTGTCGGCGCCAACAAAAACTCCATCAAGATTATCGGCGACGAGACTGACTACGCTGCACAGGGCTACTTCGTCTACGACTCCAAGAAGGCAGGTACCTACACCATCAGCCACCTGCGCTTCGGCCCGAAGCAGATCAAGAAGCCCTACCTCATCACCAAGGCTGACTTCCTCGCCTGCCACAAGTTCTCCTTCCTCGAGAAGCTGGACATGCTGGCTAACATCAAGGAAGGCGGCACCTTCCTGCTCAACAGCCCCTATGCTGCCGATCAGGTCTGGGATCATCTGCCCTGTGAAGTCCAGAAGCAGATCGTAGACAAGAAAGTTCGTTTCTATGTCATTGATGCCATGACCATCGCTGAGAAGGCAGGCATGGGCAACCGCATCAACACCATCATGCAGACCGCCTTCTTCAAGATCTCCGGCGTGCTTCCCGAAGATACGGCTGTCGAACTGATCAAGAAATACACCAAGAAGACCTACCTCCGCAAAGGCACGGACATCGTACAGAAAAACCTCGATGCTATCGACCTCGCGCTGAGCGCCGTACAGGAAGTCAAGGTCGGCCCGGTGAATTCCAGCACCCACATGCTGAGCCCCGTGCCTGCCGATGCTCCCGCCTTTGTCCGCGAGACCTTGGGAGAGATCATTGCGGCACGTGGTGAGAAACTGCCCGTTTCCAAACTGCCGCTTGACGGAACCTTCCCGACTGCAACCACCCAGTATGAGAAGCGCAACATTGCCGAGAAGATTCCTGTCTGGGAGCCCTCCCTCTGCATTCAGTGCGGCAACTGCACCATGGTCTGTCCGCACGCCGTCATCCGCATGAAAGCCTATGAGCCCGCTGCGCTCGCGAATGCTCCTTCTGCCTTCAAGAGCGCTGATGGCAAGGGCAAGGACCTGGCCGGCATGAAGGTCACCGTGCAGATCGCTCCGGAAGACTGCACCGGCTGTGGCGCGTGCATCAACATCTGCCCCGCTGTCGACAAGGCGAATCCAGGTCGCAAGGCGCTCAACTTCGAGCTCCAGCTGCCGCTCCGCGAGCAGGAAAAGGCCAACTGGGATTTCTTCCTCAATATTCCGGAAACCCCGAACAAACTGCTCAACCTTTCCACCGCCAAGGGCATCGCCATGAAGCGCCCGCTCTTCGAGTTCTCCGGTGCGTGCGCCGGCTGCGGCGAGACTCCCTACGTCAAGCTTGTGAGCCAGCTTTTCGGTGATAGAGCCGTTATCGCCAATGCTACTGGATGCTCCTCGATCTATGGTGGCAACCTGCCCACGACCCCCTATGCCAAACGTGCAGACGGTCGCGGTCCGGCATGGTCGAACAGCCTCTTTGAGGATGCTGCAGAATTTGGCTATGGCATGAGACTTACCGCTGACAAGCAGAACGAGTATGCCCGCGAGCTTCTCGAGCAGGCAAAGGGCAAAGCTGTCCCGGCTGACCTTGTAGACAGACTGCTTGCGAACCCGCAGGAGACCGATGACCAGATCGAGGCACAGCGCGCCGATGTCGCGGCACTCCGCGCAGCGCTGGCTGGCAATACCGAAAGCTGGGCAAAAGAGCTGGAGAATGTAGCCGAAGCGCTGATCCGCAAGTCTGTGTGGATCTTTGGCGGTGACGGATGGGCCTATGATATCGGCTTTGGCGGCCTCGACCATGTCATTGCCTCTGGCAAGAACGTGAATCTGCTCGTGCTCGACACCGAGGTGTACTCCAACACCGGCGGACAGGCTTCCAAATCCACCCCCATCGGTGCCATCGCCCGGTTCGCGACCGCAGGCAAGGACATCCTCAAGAAGGATCTTGGCATGATCGCGATGAGCTATGGCTATGTGTATGTTGCACAGATCGCCATGGGAGCCAACATTGGCCAGGCCATCAAGGCTATCCGCGAAGCTGAGAGCTATGACGGCCCCTCGATCGTGATTGCCTACTCACACTGCATCAACCATGGCATCGACATGATGAAAGGCATGAACCAGCAGAAGGCCGCAGTCGAATGCGGTGTGTGGCCTCTCTACCGCTACGATCCGCGGCTCAAGGCAGAAGGCAAGAACCCCTTCCAGCTCGATTCAAAAGAGCCCGATTTCTCCAAACTCGACCAGTACATGTATGCCGAAGTGCGCTTCAAGAGCCTCGTGCAGGCCAATCCGGAGCGTGCGAAGACACTGCTCGAGAAACAGAGAAGCCTGATCGAGCGCCGCTACAGAGAGTACCGCTACCTTGCAGACAGGCCCTTCTGATTCTGACTGCTGCTGACTTGCAACGCACAGGGAGCCGCCGAGTGGCGGCTCCTTTTTTTGCCTTTACACATGTGATTGCTGGCAATCTTCCGTCAGGGAATACAGGTGCTGCATTGACCGCAAGCCGCATCTTCAGGTAGAGTGCCCGAAAGACTATGGATTTGATGAAATATTATGCGCGGACGGCAGTAAGCTGCCTGGTGGTCATGGTGCTGCTGCTGCTTCCTTCCAGCTTCTTTCCCCGTACACCGGCAGGGCTGACCATGCTGGACAAAGTGGTGCATGCCATTCTCTTTGCAATTCCCACCATGCTGTTTGCCTTTGACTACCGCAAGGCTCACGGCCAGCTTCCCCACGTACCGCTCACCTTTCTGGTAATTGGAGCATTCGCTTTCATCACCGAGCTGAGCCAGCTTGCCACCCGCACCAGGCACTTCGACCTTCTTGATTTCATGGCAGACATCCTGGGCATTCTGCTGGGTCTGGCAGCCGTTGTAGTGCATGCACGGTGTACTGCCTCAAGCAGCAAGACATGAAAAGAAAGGCCGCCCGTACTCCGGGCGGCCACTGCACTTTTGTGCATCATTTTCGGATGTATATGCCATGCAAGGGTGAACCTGGTCCCTGCTGAACCGGTTCATGATTTTGAAATTGTAGCTTCATTATATACTGAACCTTGAAAATGTCACTTGCAAAAGTTGTAGACGATTGTCTACAATCCAAGTCAGGAGCTTCAGAATCAGATGGAACAATCCACGGATGTATTAAGGGAAGACAAACATCCCCCGCTCAATGCATCTGCAACGGATGCAGCACTCTCCTTCCAGCGCCTACATTCCGACGAGGTTATTTCGCCCCGCATGCTGCTGAAGAAGACTGGCCTTCTACTGTTCGCGGTAACAAGCTTCTTCGTAGTCTCCTACTTGATTGCTACCATCCTTGGAGCGCAATCGCCTCACATCATCCATTATCCACCACTCCTCATCGTGCTGGTGATAGCATTCAGCCTCGGCATGCTCATCACATCTCTCTGGGAAGCAGCCCACTGGGTGCAGCCAATCATGCTGCTCGCCATCATGCCGCTCCCTCTGCTCGGCCACATCGCTTCCATATACAGCGCCTTTGCGTTCGCGGCAGCAATCATTGAACTGTACAGGCTTGAGTCTGTCTCTTATACACATCTGACG
>JAOABY010000035.1 GCA_026418115.1 Spirochaetaceae bacterium
AGATGTGTATAAGAGACAGATACAGAGTACCTCGCCACCAAGTTTGCATTTGGCGCAGCCAATCTCGTCTGTTCACCCCGTGTGACTGATGGCAGGACTCTGCGTACCTTGCTGCAAGGCAATGTCGTGCATGGTCTTCTGTGCGCCGGTCTGCGGGGCACCACACCGGTGCTCGAATCCGAGGCGCTTGCCTCTGCAATAGAGCGGTTCCTCGCAGCCAGCGATGCGCTAGCTGCTGCAGGCATCGGAGAATTCGAGGTTAACCCCATGGTGCTCGCTCGAGGCAGCGAGGGGTATGAACTGGTGGCGCTCGACTGCCTGGTCACGCTCAGCAATTTTGCCGCCTCGGGCCTTGCTCCCGACAGCGATGGACGCCCTGTGAACAAAGCCCAGGCAGCGCGCCCCGTGGCGAATATCGCGCGCATTCTCGAACCCAGAAGCGCAGCGGTCATCGGCGTGTCCGAAAAAGGCATGAACAACGGACGCATCATCCTGCGCAACCTCATTGAGAATGGCTTTGACACCAGCAGACTCTATGTGATCAAGCCCGGCCTTGATGCGATCGATGGCTGTCGCTGCGTCCCCGATGTGGCCAGCCTGCCAGAGAAAGTAGACCTTTTCGTGCTGGTTGTACCTGCTGCCTCCACTCCTGCCACCCTCGAACAGATCGCTGTGCACGACAAGGCCTGGTCTGTCATCGTGATCCCTGGTGGCCTCGAGGAAAAGGCCGGTTCCCAGTCCATTGTCAGCCATATGCGCAAGGCGTTGGAAGAAGCGCGCAGCCAGGGCAAGGGGCCGCTCATCAATGGCGGCAATTGCCTTGGCATACGGTCCGTGCCGGGCAAGTACAATACCCTCTTCATTCCAGAGCACAAGCTGCCCATGCCAAAGGGCGTGGTCGCACCTCTTGCGGTGATCTCGCAGTCGGGAGCCTTCGCAATCTGCCGTATCTCCAAGCATCCTTCCATCAACCCCAAGTACACGATAACCTGCGGCAACCAGATGGACCTCACCATCGGAGACTATCTTGATTTCCTTGCGGATGATCCGGATCTGCGTATCTATGCGGTATATGTCGAGGGCTTCAAGCCTCTTGATGGAGAGAAGGCACTGGCAGCATGCAGGCGCATCACCGCAGCCGGCAAGACAGTCATCTTCTATCGTGCAGGCCGCACACAGGCAGGCGCAGGAGCCGCTGCAAGCCACACGGCAAGCATCGCGGGCGATTATCCCGTCACCAGGCACCTCTTTGCCCAGGCGGGAGCCGTTGTGTGTGACAGCCTGGATGAATTCGATGATGCCATCACCCTCTTCACGCTGCTGGATGGCCGGAAGGCACAGGGCAACCGCCTGGCTGCAGTTTCCAATGCAGGGTTCGAGTGTGTTGCCATCGCCGACAACCTGGGGGGCATGGTGCTCTCGACCTATACCGAGGAGACAAGGAAGGAGCTCGAGGAAATCTTCCGCGCAGCCCGTATTGCAGACATCGTCGATGTGCATAATCCACTCGATCTGACCCCCATGGCAGGTGACGAAGCCTATGAGCGCTCATTCCGCGCCCTCCTGCTGGATCCCAATGCCGATCTTGGCATTGTGGGCATTGTGCCGCTGACCGTGATGATGAATACTCTCGCGGCAGATCCTGCCGTGCATCAGGAGGACGTCACAAGGGATGATTCCATAGCGGCGCGATATGGCCGCCTGGCACGGGAAACCTCCAAGCCTTTCGTCGCGGTGGTGGACACAGGCCCGCTCTACGACCCGCTGTGCCGCGAGCTTGAGCGGCATGGTGTGCCGGTATTCCGCACTGCCGACAGGGCACTGCGAATGCTGGAACGATGGAGAAACAGCCCGGCTGCACGCTGACAGCCTGCATACAGAGGGCGCCCTGCCATGGGCGCCCTTTTTCTTTACCTTTCAAGCTTGCGCGCTCGCCGGACCAGTGTTATCGTAGAAAAAAGCCGCGCACAAACATCGAGGAGGAAGCGGCACCAATGAACATGTTCATCGAGCAACTCTTGAATGGTGTTGCAGTTGGTGCAATCTATGCCCTTATCACGCTGGGGCTGGCACTCGTATATGGTGTGCTTCGTATTCTGCACGTGGCACACGCAGCTATCTATACTGCAGGCGCCTACGTCGGACTTTTCGTATATCGAGCCACCGGCAGCATTCCCCTTGCCACGCTTGCCGCGATGGCGGTCTGTGGAGTGTTGGGTATTCTCATCGAGCGGGCTGTGTACTCGCCCCTGCTGAAATATCCGCCCTATGTCCCCCTCATCAGCTCCATTGCCATGTTTCTTGGCTTTCAGGAGCTGTTCCGGCTCCTTGCCGGGCCGTACATCATTGCATTCAATGCACGCCTGCCACTGTCCGACGCATTTATCGGGCACGTCCGCATTTCCGCACCGATCCTCATCATTTATGTCACGAGCACGCTTGTCCTCATCGCGCTCTGGCTACTGCTCTATCGCACCGAGATAGGCCTGGCAATACGAGCCACCTCTCAGGACCGCGCCATTGCGTCCACGATGGGCATGGATGCCCGAAGCCTCATTTCCCTCACCTTCTTCATCGGCTCTGCAGTAGCCGCGATCGCGGGCATTCTGGTCGGCATGCATTACAACCAGGTCTATCCGACCATGGGAACTGTACCGGCCTACAAATCGCTAGCACTGATCGTTGTGGGAGGTCTCGGCTCGCTGCCGGGAGCGGTCTTCGCATCGCTGCTGCTGGGAGTGCTCGAGACCTTGCTGATCGGATATGCCAACGTACCCCTGCCCCGCGATTCACTCGCCTTCATTGCGATGATCGCTGTGCTCCTGTGGCGACCGCAGGGACTCTTCGGGCGGAAGGGAGGCCGCTGAATGAACTACCTCGTAACCGTCGCCATTTTCATTGGAATTCAGGCAATCGCTGCAAATGGACTGAATGTGATCGTCGGCTATGCCGGCCAGATTTCGCTTGGGCACGCTGCATTCTTTGGCATTGGGGCCTATGCCTCTGCGCTGCTCACCACCAAGGCCGGGATGACATTCTGGCAGGCTTTGCCGTTCGTGCTGCTGATCACAGGGAGCATCGGACTGCTGCTCGGCATGCCGAGCCTGCGCCTCAGAGAAGACTTTCTTGCGGTCACCACCATCGGCATTAATTTCATCGTAGAATCGATATTCCAGTACATCCCGTTCTTTGGAGGAGCGCTGGGTATCAGCAACATTCCCTCGATACGGCTTTTCGGCACCAGGCTGCGGGGCTGGCCTTTCCTGGGAGTGGTGGCCTTCTTCCTTCTGCTCAGTTTGCTGGCAAATCGCAAATTCACAAAAAGCTGTGCCGGGCTCGCCTGCTTCGCCATACGTGAGGAGGAAACGGCAGCAGCGAGCATGGGCGTGTCACCGGTCCGCTTCAAGCTGCTAGCCTTTGTCATTGGCACCGCAATGGCTGGTATCGCAGGAGCGCTCTACGCCCACACCATGCGATTCATTGCAGCAACAGACTTCGGCTTTCCTCATTCCGTAAATTTCATGTCCATGGTGGTGCTTGGCGGTATCGGAACGCTCTGGGGTCCGACCCTAGGTGCCATCATCCTCGGACTGTTGCCCGAGATCTTCAGGCCGCTGATCCAGTACCGCATGCTCATCAATGCGCTGATTCTTCTTCTCATGATACGTTTCCAGCCAGGCGGCATTCTGGGCGGATCGAGTGTGCTGGCACGCCTGTTCCGCAGGAGGCCCAGCCATGGATGAGATCATTCTTGAGGTGCGTGCAGTCTGCATGCAGTTCGGAGGTCTCCACGCGGTGGAAAATGTCTCGTTTGTGCAGCGCAGGGGTGAGATTCTGGGGCTCATTGGTCCTAATGGTGCCGGCAAGACTACGCTCTTCAATGTCATTTCCGGAGTCTATCGCCCGACCTCAGGTTCCGTGCTGTTCAAGGGAAGGGACACTACTGGATTCCCTCCGCACAGGATGGCTGAGCTGGGGCTGGGCCGGACCTTTCAAATCGTTCGGCCTTTCCCTGATCTGACAGTCATTGAGAATGTGATGGTACCTCTGCATCTGGCCCGCTACCGAAACATTCTGGCCAGCTTCACATCATGGAATACAAAGACCATCAGGTCGGAGGCGCTTCGTCTGCTCGAAGAGACAGGTATCGCAGATCTGGCCGAGCTGCGCGCAGGCCTTCTGCCGCTTGGAAATCAGCGCAAACTGGAACTTGCCCGTGCGCTGGCCCTGCAACCTGCACTGCTCCTGCTCGACGAAACCTTTTCAGGCCTGCGCCATGAGGAGATCGATATCATAGCCAACCTCGTTCGCAAGGTCCGTGAGAAAGGCATCTCCATTCTGCTGATCGAGCACAACATGAAGGTTGCCATGGGGCTTTCGGATCGTGTGGTCGTGCTCGACCATGGCAGGCTCCTGGCAGAGGGAGACCCTGAGTCGGTGCGAAGAAATCCGGCAGTCATTGAAGCCTATCTGGGGAAAGGGAGTATGTCCTATGCTTCTTGAAGTCCGATCCCTCGAGGTCTCCTATGGCGATATTCATGCGCTGCACGGCGTTTCATTCGAAGTGAGCCAGGGTGAGCTGGTGTCCATCATCGGAGCAAATGGAGCTGGCAAGAGTTCGCTGCTCAATGCAATCATGGGGATTACCCCCCTTGCAGGTGGCAGTATCTGGTATCAGGGCAAGGATATCAGCGCGCTTCCTTCACATGAGCGGGCGAGACTGGGCATCCGCATGGTACCTGAGCGTGCAAGGGTATTCCCGATTCTGACCGTCTACGAGAACCTGCTCGCAGGCGGCTATCGCAGGCCCAAAAACAAGGCTTTTGAAGAAAAGCTGGAGTGGCTGTATTCGCTCTTCCCGGTACTGGCGGAAAGACGTACGCAGCTCGCTGCAACACTGTCGGGTGGAGAGCAGCAGATGCTGGCTATTGCTCGGGCGCTGATTGCAGAACCGAGCATCCTGCTGGTCGACGAAGTCTCCATGGGGCTCATGCCCGCTCTGGTAGACAAGGTGTTCGAAGTGCTGCAGCAGCTCAACAGGGACCACGGGCTCACCATTCTGCTTGTGGAGCAGAATGCCTCTGCATCGCTGCGCATTTCCACCCGCGGGTATGTGCTGGAGACAGGCACCCTTGTGCTGACCGGCACTGCAGCAGCGCTGCTTGCCGACGAACGTGTCAGGAGTGCATACCTTGGTATCTGAGAGGCATACCTGGCACTGATCTGTCGAGGGTTTCAGTACGGCGCGTTGCGCCGTGAGTTCATATCGGAACATCGTCATGCAAGGAGGCATTGAAGATGTCACGGTTGCTCAGAACAATGGTTCCTCTCGTTCTGCTGGTAGCGGTGCTCATGCCGGCAGCCGCACAGAACACCATCAAAATTGGCATGCTTGTACCGCTCACGGGATCTGCTGCTGCTGACGGCACAAGCGCACTCAACTCAGTGAAGATCGCCCTCGAGCAGGTGAATGCCGCAGGAGGCGTGCTCGGAAAGAAAGTCGAGCTGGTCTATTACGATGACCAGGCTGATGCCAAGCAGGCAGTCGCGCTCGCCCAGAAGCTGATCGATCAGGACAAGGTAACTGCCTTCGTGGCAGGATCCTACAGCTTGCCTAGCCGCGCAGTCGCCCCGCTCTTCCAGGAAGCCGAGATTCCTCTCATAGCTGCCTATGCAATCCATCCCGATGTCACCAAGGCAGGCGATTTCTGCTTCCGCAATGGCTTCCTGGGCTTTGTGGAAGGCCGGGCCGCTGCCTACACCGCTCACAAGCTGCTGGGCGCAAAAACAGTTGCCCTGCTCACCAGCGACAACGACTTCGGCCGAACCCTGGTGACCGGCTTCAAGGAATATGTCACCAAATACGGCTCCGGGCTCAGGATCGTCGCCGAACTCACCTATCCCATGTCCGAAACCGATTACAAGGCCTACCTGACCAAGATCAAGGAAGCCAATCCTGATGTCATCTTCGCATCAGGCTACTACTTCCAGACCGGCCCCATGCTCCGCCAGGCACGCGAGCTTGGCATCAAGGCAAAGATTCTGGGTGAGGAAGGCGCCGACTCTCCGAAGCTCGTGGAAATTGCGGGTGAAGCTGCAGAAGGATTCTACATTGTCACCAACTTCGACCGCGATGATCCCCGCCCCATCGTGCAGGACTTCCTCAAGGAATACAGAAGCCGCTACAAGATCGAACCCGACATGGTAGGCGCTTCTGCCTATGATGCATTCATGATTCTGATCGATGCGATCAAGCAGGCGGGCTCAACCAACACGAAAAGGATCAGGGACAACATTGCCCGACTCAAGAACTTCAACGGTCTTACTGGGATCATCACGGGCTTCAACGAAATTGGCGAGGTGGTCAAACCGGTGCAGGTACAGGTGGTCAAGAACGGCCTCTTCCGCCACTTCGGCGTGGTAAACGATCCGGCATTGATTCAGCCTTGACAACTCAGGGGGTCTGAAAAGTGCAGGGGGCGCCGGGAAGGCGCCCCCTGTTTTGCTTGAACGAGCCTTTGTACTTCGTCGAGCGGTACCGCATGCCCTCAGGACATCCCAGAGGCAGCTATTAGTTCCGGCAGGTATTCATTTCCTTGGGACACAGGCAATACCAATCGCGCCGAGCCAACCCAGCGAGGCAAGCAGCGCTCCCATGGGCGAAACCTCTATACGGGAATCTGGATGGAAATGTTCCGAGCAGAGGCTGGCAAGCTTCGCAGCGTCCTCGGAAGCATCGACATGCGTGATGTGCACATCAACAATAGAGCCGGCGGGATAGTGCTTCCTGAGCTTTGCGAACAGGGTCTTCACCATCGTGCCTTCCCCGGCAAATATGCCCGCTGCCGCGGCCTTCCCCTCGGCATCAGTAGTGAGCAGCGGTCTCAGCCCGAATTTTCTGAGTATCACACTCTTGAGACCATGCAGGCGTCCCGATCTGATCAGGCTGGTGAGGTTCCGAACTCCTACCAGAAAGAACATCCTGTCTCTGAGATGGGCAAGTGATGCTGCGATTTCACTAGCGCCCATGCCCTGCTCTGCCATGCTGACTGCTGCTCGCGCCAGCACACTTGCTGCAGCGGTAAGCGAACGTGAATCGAAGCAGGTTACCGGCACAGCACTCTGGGCTGCAGCACGCTGACCCGCACGGAAGGTGCCGGAAAGGGCCGAGCTGAGCCCGATATAGAGAATCTCCCTCACATGAGAAGATGCCGCAATACCAAAAGCGCGGGAAAAAGCTGTCTCGGGTGGCTGGCTCGTGGAGACGGCAAAATCGGGACGGGTCCGCATGAATCCATGAATTGCTTCGGCATCAAGGGATGGGCCATCAGGCCTTGTTTTTCCGTCAATGGTGATGAGGGCAGGTACTTTTACTATGCCATGTTCGAGCAGGAAATCTTCCGGCAGGTCACAGCCAGTATCGACGACTATCGCCACTTTTGGAGCATGTGTTGTTTTCGCGCGCTGCTGCAGCCTGCGCTGGAGTTCCATGTCATCGACCTTGTGGGCATCGACTGTTGCAACAGCATCCAGCACATCAAAAACCCTTGCTGGCTGGTTGGTGTGGATATGGATGCGGATGAGCTGGCCAGAACCCGCAACCACCAGGCTGTCACCCAGTGGAGTGAGCCTCTCACGGATTGCATCTGGATCGAGGGCTTCGCCAGAAAGCATTGCCTCGGTGCAGTAACGGAAAGGAAGCGGTACATCGAGCTGGTCATCTGGAAATTCGTGCTCCTCGACCGACTGCATGGTCTGCTCGGATGGGATGGTGTGGCGCTTGCGTCTCTGGAGTGCTTCACGAAGTGACCCCGCTCGCATGAAATGAGCAATCCCTTCGAGAAGGTGTACAAATCCCTTGGCGCCTGCATCGACAACCCCTGCACGCCTCATCTCGGGAAGCGCTTCTTTTGTTCTCTCCAGAGAGGCCTTGGCCGATTCAAAGGCGGTAGCAAAAACCTCGAAAATATCATCACAATGCTGAGACCGCTCGTACATGGCGTGAGCCCAGTCGTGCAACACGGTCAGAATGGTACCATCTTTTGGGATGGAGAGCGCCTTCCTGGTACGCTCAGCAGCCTTGACTGCTGCAGTAGCGAGTTTCTTGGCACCGATTCGCGCCTCATGCCCGAGCTCCTCCGCCAAACCCCAGAAAAACTGCGCGAGTATGGCACCTGAATTGCCTCTGGCAGCCGAGAGCGCTGCACGGGCGGCCTTCTGCAATACCAGGCCTGCGCTTCCCGGTTCGGGAACAGCAAGCGCGAGCGACATCGAGCGCACGGTGCTGGCCATGTTGGTTCCAGTATCGCCATCAGGCACCGGAAAGACATTGATGTCATTGAGCTGCGAGGCATTCTCAATGAGAGAGCGGGCGCCGTATTCAAGCGCCCGTACGAGACGGGGACCGTCAATATAGGAAATCTTCATTCGTATTTACAATACCGCAAAATTTGTCAATATGCAAGCGCAGAGGGTTGTCATGGAGAAAAGAACACTCTCTGCCTTGTTCCAAGCCGACCAGAAGCCAATCGAAGGCGCATCCACTCAGCGCCTTCCTTTCCCACGGCGGAGAAACCTGAATTGCTCAAAAGGCTTCTCTTCTCCGCGCATGATCCTGCGAATGTTCGCGCGATGGGTGAATACTATGAACAGCGCTGCACAGATGCTGAATCCCAGGAGCCAGGGATCTGGAGGATTCCCCTGCACGCCAAGCGCAACCACGACCGGCAGGATGAGTGCAGCGGTAATCGATGATGCCGAGACAATTCCCGTCAGACCAATCACCAGCAGAAAACCTGCCAGGCTGCAGAGTGCAGCCAGCGGCGCAAGGATCAGAAGTGCACCAGCCGCAGTTGCAACACCCTTGCCGCCTCTGAAACCAGCAAAAATGGGAAACACATGGCCAAGTACCGCCGCAAGCGCCCCGGCAATCCTGATCGCCTCAAGAGGCAGCACGGAGGAACGCCCCAGCAGTCCTGCACACAGCACACCGACTGCTCCCTTTGCAATGTCGATGATCATTACCGGAATGGCTGCCTGAGCTCCAAAAGTCCTGTAGATATTGGTTGCACCAGTAGCTCCGGAGCCGGCCTCCCTCGGGTCCCGACCGAACATCAGTTTGCCCACTACAAGACCGGTAGGGAAAGAACCCGCCAGATATGCCAATAACAGTCCCAGAAGTGTCAGAGCCATGTTTCCCCCTCAAGCTGGTCCGGCAATCAGAATCCAGGCACGTGTACTGGCGTCAGTTTATCATCACTCGTCCCGTCACCGAGCTGGCCCATGTTGTTCAAACCAGTGGTCCAGAGGCGGCCGTTCGTTTTTATAAAGGCCGAATGGCTCCCTCCAGCGCTCACCGTAAGATTGTCATAGCCCATGCTCGAAATGAGCACAGGCACCGTCTTGCCGATCTGGGTCCCATCACCCAGTTCTCCATCTATATTATAACCCGTGCCCCATACGGAACCATCGCTCTTCAGCACCATGGTATGCCAGGATCCAGCCGCGATCGCTGCTCCGCTGCTGTTGATATTCAACATCTGAACAGGGCTATACGCAGTGTCCTGGGTACCGTCACCGAGCTGACCGTCATCATTCAGCCCCATTCCGTAGACTTTGCCATCAGTCTGGAGAAATACCGAATGCAACGCTCCTGCGGAGATTGCGGCAACCCCGGAAGAACGAATCTGTACAGGAGTATGGCGTTCTTCGTCGGTCCCATCACCAAGCTGGCCGAAGAGGTTCCAGCCGGCTGCCCACAGAGATCCATCAGTCTTGAGAAACAGAGAATGCCAGTCACCTGCTGCGACTGCAGCGACTCCTGTCATAACCTGAACAGGCGTCAGCCTGTCATCTGTGGTACCGTCACCCAGTCTCCCGTCATCATTGCCACCAGTGGCAAAGACCCGACCGTCGTTCTTGAGAATCAGGGTGTGGCTAAGGCCTGCAGCCACCGCCTTGTTGTCGTTGCCCATCGAGGTAATCTGGGCGAATGCCAGCTTACCATCCGTCGTACCATCGCCATGCTGGCCAAAGGAATTGTCGCCTGTTGCCCAGAGTGTGCCGTCTTTTTTGACAATCATGGTGAATGATGCACCCGCCGCAACCGAAAGGACTTCCGTTGCTGCAAGCGCAGGAACCGTCACCGATTCATCACTTATACCCAGGCCAAGCTGCCCATCAGCATTGTTGCCTGTAGCCCACAGGGTGCCATCGGTTTTCAGAATCATGGTATGTTCACTGCCTGCCGCAACAGCCTTGACAGTAGGACCATAGGAGAAACGGCGTACCGGTCGATAGAGCAAAGGGGTGTCCTTCGCATGGGAAGACCATGCGTTCGCAGTCGTACCGGCAAATGCCTGGGTTCCACTCTCAGTCGAGGACCAGTAGGGTGAGCTGCTTGAAAATCCGAAATTGGTCGCTGCCGACCCCATTGCTGCCAGTGAAGTGAATAAGGTGGTTGTCAAATCCTGAGAAGCAAGGAACCAGTCTCCATACCCACCCTGCACCAGCGATTCGGAGCCACTCATTGCCGCAGTCCAGGAAGCAGGGCCACTATCCTCTGGCACATATTCATAGTACCAGTGGTCCACATCGTCGCGGTGGACAAGGAATCCACCACCTGGACCCCAGTTGTCGGCGACCGTACTGCCCATCGCATATTGCGATGCCATTGCTATATAGACCGTTCCCGTATCGGAAGAGAGAGGCTGGGAGGTGCCCGCATACAGATGGCTTCCATGCTCATTCACCGCATAGGCAAGCAGGATGACGCTGCCCGGCATGGGGGTGGCCAGGCCGATACGCCCCCTCCAGACTCCATCGACCTTGGTCAATTCTGTCGCGAGGCTCTCATTTGAGGAAGGATTGGATGGCGCAAGCACCTGTCTCGGAGCAATGCTGATCACCTTGACAAAGACCCTTTTGACTTCTTCATCCTGGTTGACGCCTCGTCCGGCACCGCGGGCAGCCATCTGTCCAGGAATATCCACTACTATTTCCAATCCCCTGCCAGTCGTCCCTGTCGTGTTCTTACTGTTTGGAGGCCGGAAACCGAACGTACAACCGGCAAGTACAAGCAACATGCCGGATACGACCAGAAAACCCATGCGCTTCATTGCTTTATCCCTCTCTTTGAGCATTATTTTTGCTCCTGTCCGCAAAGTCTCGTGCAGTGCAGCCTGTTCGGCAGATGTTCACCCTCAACCAGCAGATAACTTTTATCTCCCTCGAAATGCAATCATGCTGATGACCGACCACTTTTCCATCAGTATCGTTCATCACATCTCATCTTGCAACAAAGATACCCAATTAATCGTTGCCGGAAAAATCATCATGCACCGGACCCCAGTAGTCTGGTTGCGAAATGCAGGCGCAGGACCGCGCCTTTTGAAAAAAGGTGGCCACCTCGAAGGCAGCCACCTTTCATCACGCTTTCGGCATTCGGGATTGCCGGCTCATTTGAGCACCATGTTCTCTTCAGTCACCGTGCCCAGATGCTTGACATAGGCCACAAAGATTTCCGCATCCGACGGGAAATCATTCTGCGCCTTCCCCACCAGCATGCGGTAGTCATCTCCGCCATTGAACAGGAAGTTGAGCGTGGCAATTGTGTATTCCTTTTCGGGATCTACAGGCACGCCGCCGATCATGATGTTGGAGACGCGGTCGCCGGCAGGTTTGGATGCATCAAGAGTATAGGTAAGGTTGGCAAAGTGCGGGAAGCGGCCATCAGGGGCAGGAAGCTTGCCTACACCATTCTCGATGATGGCATCGATCTCTTTGCCCTTTACTTTGCCGGTCTGAATGTAATTGCCAAAAGGCTGCACCGTGTAGATATGCTTGAGCGTGATGTCACCCGCGGGGATTGAGTCGCGGATGCCGCCACCGTTCATGAGCGCGAAATCCGCCTTGGTTGCCCATCGCATGGCGTTGGCAATGAGCGTGCCCAGATTGGTCTGCTGGGTGCGGACGATCTCACGCTTACCTTCCAGATTGACTGCAGTCTTGCCCACTATCTGCGCCAGCACCTTGTCCTGCTCTTTCTTGAGGGTATCGATCATAGTGGCAATGCGGGCATCACCCTTGAGATTGGGAGCTGTTTCTGGAGTGATGGTATAGGCGGACTTGGAAATCACCTTGTGATTCGGACCGATTACTACATCGACCACACCGAGCCCTGTGCCATAGGCCCCAGTGCTGGCAATGAGCGTTGCCGTGGTATTCTTCTTCATCAACTCAGCGAGCGTTGTGTGGCTGTGTCCATCGAGAATCACATCGATCTGCGGCACGAACTTCGCGAGCGTGATGGAAGTGGGATCCGAGGAATCATCGGTACCGAGGTGCGAGAGGCATACAAGAAGGTCGTATTTCCCTGCGAGCTCCGCTGCGACAAGCTTGGCTTCCACGATCGGATCACTGAAAGTTACGCCTTCGATGCCTTTGGGATCAGTTTTGTAGGCAGTCTCAGGGGATGCCAGACCAAAGAAGGCTACCCTTACACCATCGATATCGCGGACATCCCAGGCATCGAAGAGGCGCTTGCCATTCTTGTAGACGTTGGCAGCGAGAATCTTGAACCTGGCCATGCTGCCAAGCTCGAGCAGCCGATCCAGACCGTAGTTGTAGTCATGGTTGCCGGTGGTCATATAGACATAGCCGAGTTCGTTCATCAGCTTCACTGCCGTGGCGCCCTTGTCGATGTTGATAATGGGCAAACCATGCAACGTGTCGCCCAGATCGATGAGCATCGTATTCTTGTTCTTTGCCCTGAGTTCCTGCACGGCTGCATAGATGCGTGGATAACCAAGCTCGGTCTTGCTTTCCACTATCCGGCCATGCATGTCGTTGGTATGCGCAAAGGTTATCTGGACATTACCCGTCTGATCAGCCTGAGCCGCGACCATTCCAGCACACGCGAGCGAGAAGATGACTGCCAGAACAGCAGTCCATCGTCCCAGTGTCTTGAACATCGCAAACCTCCTTTTTCTACAGTATGCGGTTGAGAAGCAACATAATTATAGAACGCCTCGGAGCCGGGCACAAGCAAGAAACGGAAAATCGCAGATGCTGCATGATCCGTCCTGACGCTTTCTCCTCGTTAAAAATGAAGCTACAATGGCCGCATGACACGTAACGTCCGCTCTTCTGCGTCTCTGCTTGCCAGAACCACGATTATGGCGGCTGCCGGGGTAGCGCTGCTGCTTTCGGCGATCATGAACATCTACCATTACACTCTCGAGGGGGCCAGAGGCTTCTATATCTGGCATCCCATACCCTTGCTGCGGATCCTCCTCTTCATGGGGCTGGTACCTCCGTTCTTCGCGATTCTCTCGCTGCCGCTCGAAAAACTTGCGAGCAAGACAGCGATGAAGATTGTGCGTGCCATCTCGCTTGCAACCTCGGTGCTTGTGATGCTCGCATCGCTCGGTGTGCTTGGTGCACTCATCTATATCCCGCGAAGCGCTGCCCTTGAGCCAACTGCGCTGCGACTCATCGATCCAGCCCGTGGCCTGCCTCCCACAGAGACTCTCAATGCGCCAGCCTTTGCTGCTGGCAGCAGTACGGAACCGGCAGCACCACAGCAGGACATGTCTGCGGTCGGGAACCTATTCACACCCACCTCGCGGCCGCTACTCAGGCTTGCTGTCTCGTCTGATGCACACTGGGGTGCCGATACCGCCAACATGCAAGCCAGAACCTCGATTCTTGAATCAATCGGTACAGCACGACCAGATGCATTCTTCATGCTCGGCGACATGGTGGAGATGGGCAACAATGTGGTGCAATGGGAACTGGCTCTTGCCGACATGGAAGCCTACATCCGCACCATTCCCTTCCGTCCCCTGCTCGGCAATCATGATGCCCTGCTCGGTGGGCAGTATCTCTGGAAAAAAGCCTTCTTCCCCAAGGGATTCTCGAGCGATTCCGGCAGCCCCTGGTACTGGAGCATACGGACACCTGCTGCGACGATTGTCGCTGTGGATCTCCCCTGGGGGACCGAACAGTTTGGAACCCGCCAGCGAGCATGGCTCGAAAAGACTCTTGCCGCTGCCGATCCGGCCCTTCCCATTATCGTGCTGTCGCACAGCTATTTCTATGCTTCGGGCTACCGTGACCCAGTCTATGGAACACCATGGTACGATCACTACCAGAATATTCCTGCGCTCGTCCCGCTGTTCGAGAAGTACGGTGTCGACCTTGTGATTTCTGGTCATAATCATTATCAGGAGCTGCTGTCGCACAATGGTGTCACGTATGCGATCGCAGGAAGCATGGGAGGCATCCCTGATCCGGAGCCCACCTACCGCTCTCCATGGTCCAGATGGATTGCGGTGAACTCCTTCGGATGGCTTGATGTGCAGGTGTATGAGGGTTACATGGATCTCATCTTCAGGACGGAAACAGGAGAAGTCCGTTCAAGCTACCGGATTGCATACTGAGCTGGAATGATATTCGGACGCCTGCATACCTATCCCTATGAAACAGGCGGCACCGACAGGATGGTGCCGCCTGCTGTTCTCTTTCTCGCGAGGAGGGAGCCTGCAATCCGGGAGATCAGGCTCCTGCCATCATCGCGGCTATATCAGTGTCTGCATCACTGATACCCTTGATGCCGAAATTCTCAACCAGAATGCCGGCAACACGTGGTGACAGAAAACCGGGAAGCGTAGGGCCGAGCCTTATATTCTTGAATCCAAGATACAGAAGCGCGAGCAGCACCAGTACCGCCTTCTGCTCATACCAGGCAATGTCAAAGGAAATCGGCAGCTTGTTGACATCCTCAAGCCCGAAGATTTCCTTGAGTTTGAGCGCTACGAGCGCGAGCGAGTAGGAATCATTGCACTGGCCGGCATCCAGCACGCGAGGCACACCACCGATATCGCCCAGGTTGAGTTTGTTGTAGCGGAACTTAGCACAGCCGGCAGTGAGGATGACGGTATCAGGTGGAAGCTTCTCTGCAACTTCGGTGAAGTAGGAACGTTTGGGCTGGCGGCCATCACAGCCTGCCATTACCACAAAACGCTTGATGGCACCGGACTTGACTGCGTTGACGACCGTGTCGGCGAGCGCAAATACCTGGTCATGGGCAAAGCCTCCTACAATATGGCCATCCTCAAGCTGTTCGGGAGGCGGACAGGTCCTGGCCATCTCGATAATGGCAGAAAAATCCTTCATTTTACCGGGCTCTCGGTCAGGGATGTGCGTGCAGCCATCGAAACCCACTACACCAGTAGTAAACACACGGTGTCGGTAACTTTCTTTTGGCGGAACAAGGCAGTTGCTGGTGAAGAGCACCGGTCCATGGAATTTCTCGATTTCAGTATCCTGCTTCCACCACGCATTGCCATAGTTGCCATAGAGGTTGTCGTACTGCGCAAAGAATGGATAGTAATGAGCCGGCAGCATCTCTCCATGGGTATAGACGTCAATGCCGGTACCTTTCGTCTGCTCGAGCAGATCATGCAGATCATGCAGATCATGTCCCGAGATGAGGATGCCGGGTCTGTTGCGCACGCCAGTCCGGACCTTGGTAATACGCGGTGATCCGTAGGCCCCGGTATTCGCGCCATCCAGAAGAGCCATGGCCGAGACTCCAAACTTGCCGGTTTCCATGACGAGCGTCAGCAGTTCTTCCTTGCCGGCAGATGGCTCGGCAAGTATACCAAGCGCCTTGAACATGAACTCGAATACCGTCCGGTCAGTGCGGCCGAGGGCCCATGCATGCTCGACATAGGCAGCCATGCCTTTGAGTCCATAGAGCACAAGAGCCTTGAGCGCCCTGCTATCCTCATCGGCGATCTCTGTCAGCGCACCCTTGCCCGAAGCAGCTGCGGCCTTGATTGCAGCAGTATCAGCAGCATCCCAGGTAGCGGCATCGGGTGGGACCATCGAGAGAGCACCTCTTGCCGTCACTTCCTGACGGATTCTCTGTCTCCGCTCCAGTGCTTCCGCAATCCACCGCTCGAAGTCTGCATTCGAAAAGTTTGCATTGGTGATGGTCGCGAACAGCATTCTTGTCACGAACATGGCATCATCCTCGCTCCACCAGCCAAGCGGCAGGGCACGCGAAGCCCACCAGCCGATCCCCTTGCAGACATGCAGCACCAGATCCTGCAAATTGGCTGTATCGGCATTCTTGCCACACACGCCTCGGGCAAGTGTACAACCCGAGTTCTTCATGGTTTCCTGACACTGATTGCAGAACATATTCTTCCTCCCTTATCTGGCGACTCTGTCGCCACTGGTAAAGCTCCGCGCCAGGGCGGAGACCGATGTATTCTCCAGTACCGAGCGAAGTCTGCTGGCCATTTCTTCACAGAGTACACGCAAGGCGCAGGTGCGGGCAGCACACACGGCTCTGTCGAACAGACACTCGCGCTGTGGCAGTGGACCTTCAAGCGCCTCTGCCACATCGAGACAACGTATCTCGGCAGCGTCGCGCGCGAGCTGGTATCCTCCACCCAGGCCACGCTGGGGGATCACCATGCCCGCCGAGGCGAGCCGCTGCATGATTTTTGCCAAATATGAAGGAGAAACTCCGAGCCGCTCGGCAGCCTCCCGCGCAGCAATGCAACCACCTTCCAACTCAGCGAGCGCAAGCGCATGCAGCGCGGCATTGACTGTATCGGAAATAGCAAGAATGCGTTCCACCAGGCATCTCCAGGTTTATTGTTCTCATCTGTCCCAAAATAGGACATCTATATCCTATTATAATGCATCAGCCAGAAAAATCAAGACTCGGAGATCCTCTTTTTGCAGATTTCTAAAGGAACCTGCCACTGGCGCGCGCATGGGGCCAGGGAATCGCTTCGAGCCCATCCACCGTGAGTGTCACTGCTCCGTGGCTTTCCTCCACGACACCCTCTACCCAGAACACGCTATGCTCGAGCAGCAAGGGTCTGTAACGGGTGTAGACCGATGGGAAGAGCACCGTTTCGTAGCTGGCTGTTTCATCCTCGAACGTGATGAACTCCATTGGTTCTTCTTTCATGGTAAGCACTTCTTTTGCGGTAATGAGCCATCCGGCAAGTCGCACATGCCGGCCGGTCAGCCCGGCAAGCTGTGACGCTCTGGTACGGGGAGCAACAAGGATGGAAGGCAGGAGTTCCAGAGGATGACATTCCAGAGTGGTACCGAGCCAGCGCAGATGCGCCAGTGCCCTGCCTCGAGTATGCGCTGCCCACCCTGCGGAGCGCGACACGACAGAAGTGGCTCGCAGCGATGCAGAAGGCGGCAACGCCGCAGGCTGCCGCTGTTCAGCCGACGAGAACAGTTCGCCCTGATGCTGTGATGCGGTGCAGGCGCAGGCTCTCAGGAGTACCATGAGCTGTCTCGGTCTGGGTACTCCCTGCGCAATGCTGTCGAGCGCTCCAGCCCCCGTGAGCGCTTCGGCATCGTCACGCCCATACTGCACCCGCGCCGTGAAGTCATCCAGCGAGCGGAAAGGTCCCGCCTGCCTGGCTTCGAGTATCGCTGCAACCGTGGAGGATCTGAGGCCTTCAATCATGCCCAGCCCCCAGCGAATCGCTTTTCCTTCTCCTCTGCAGCGCACCTCGCTGGCGTTGACACAGGGCGGCAGGAGCTGCAGCCCCATGCGCCTGGCTTCACTTGCATAGGCCAGTGTGGAATAGTAGCCGCCATGATTGGAGAGCACGGCCGCCATGAATTCCGCCGGATAGTGCGCGCGCAGCCAGGCGGACTGAAACGACAGCATGGCATAGCTCGCCGAGTGCGCTTTCACAAACGAGTAGCCAGAGAATGACATGATCATGTCCCAGACCTGTGCGATGATCTCCGGATCAACGCCACGCGCCGCTGCGCCCTCGAAAAAGCGCTGTTTCCATTGCTCCAGCCGGCCTGCGGCGTGCTTCTTTGCCAGCACCTTGCGGATCGCATCGGCATCGGAGACTGAAAAACCCGCGAGCGCCACGGCAACCTTTGACACATCCTCCTGATAGCACATGATGCCAAATGTTTCGGCGAGAATCGGACCGAGGGCAGGATGGAGGGGTTGCCAGTGGGCTCCCTTGAGCCGCTCAATGTACGCCTCTATGAAACGGTTCGCAGCAGGGCGGATAATGGAGGAGTGGATCACGAGATGCTCAAAATCGCCTGCACCCGTCTTCTTCTGCAGCAGGCGCATTGCCGGACTCTCGACGTAGAAGACGCCCATGGTATCTCCCCGCGCGAGCATATCGACTGTGGCCTGGTCCTCTTCAGGTTTCCAGGTTGCAGGATCCACATGAATGCCCTTGCGGGCGAGGTCGGCGAGGGCATCCCGCACTACGGCAAGTGAGCGGTTGCCCAATAGATCCATCTTGACGAGACCGGCGCGCTCGACACCGTCCTTGTCCCAGGCAGTGACTCGGATGCCGCTGCCTGTGCATTCGACAGGCACATGCTCCTCGATCCTGTCCGGCACGATGACAACACCCCCCGAGTGTGTGCCGAGATTGCGGGGGAGCCCCGTGATGCGCAACGCAAGGCCAAGAATGTCCCTCCACTCTGGATCAAGGGTCTCGAGGGTCCTGCTACGGTCACGCCATAACCGTTTTTCGACCGCACTCGTCTCTGATTCCGGCATGCCGAAGGCGCGAGCAGTGTCGCGCAGCGCGCCCCGGAATTGAAAACAGTTGTGGTTTGCTACCCGTGCGCAGCGGTCTTCTCCATAGGCGCGCACCACCATATCCAGAATGCCGTCGCGCTCGTCCCAGGCAAAATCAACATCGATGTCGGGCGGATCCTTCCGGCCGGGATTGAGAAAACGCTCAAAGTACAGGTGATGCGCAATCGGATCGACATCGGTGATGCCCAGAGAGTAGGAAATGATGCTGGCAGCAGCGCTTCCTCGACCGCAGATACGCCCCGCCCTGCTGACGATATCGCGAACGACAAGAAAATAATCGCAGAATCCCTTTTCTTCCACAATTGAGAGCTCGTACTCGAGCCTTGCCTTCACCTCAGGCGTGAGCGAGCCATACCGGCGCACAGCACCTTGCATCGCAAGGCGGCGGAGAACCTCTGCCGACGATGCCCCACAGGGGTCCTGCCATGCAGGAAACACAAGGCCCTCAAAGGGCTCGGCAAGCGCAGAGTCGGCAATGTCACGATTGGCCTGCAGGGCGTCCGGCATCTCTGCGAAAAGAGCTTCTGCTTCCCGTGCAGGCAGCAGTACCGACCGCAGCGGCTCCAGAATTCCATCCGGCAGTTCGGCAATGCTGCACCTGGCTGCAATTGCCATGAGCAGACGCTGGACACTGCGGTCAGAAGGTTCCAGCATGCTGACTTCGGGACTCGCCACAAGCCTGTGGCCTGATCGCTGCACCGCTCTCCATCGTTCCGGCCATGCACTCGAGAGAAGGCCATATACATGACTGCGTGCAGGAAGCCGTGCCAGCAGCGAGGGCGTGTCGCTCAGAATGGAAAGGTCATCTTCCGCTTCCTGCGCAAATCTTTCCAGTCTGCGCACCACGAGCTGCTCTGCGCTGGCCATGGCACGACGATGTTCTGCGTCATGTACGGCGTGGGGGGAATATGCCGCTCCCACGCCGGCGCCATTGAGGATGGCCGCCCGCTCGCTCAACAATCTGAAAAGCTCTGCTGCCCCCCGCCTGGATCGCGCAATGAGCACGGCCCGACCCCATGGTCCGGCCATTTCACAACCCGTGATCGGTCTGAGGCCTGCCATGGCAGCAAGCTCCAGAAAAGATGGAAGACCATACATGCCATTGCGGTCAGTCAGGGCTGCCGCTCTATAGCCCGCCAGCGCAAGTGCCACGGTCAGCCGCTCGAGCGCAACCGGGCCCCAGAGCAGGGAATAGGCTGAATGCACCACCAGAGGAACCAGATCCGAGGCAGCATTTCCAGGTGCTGGTTGCTGCGTTGCAGGTGTCTCCGCCGAATTCCCCGGCAATGCACCACTGATTCCATGCGAGGTCATACTGCCTTCCTGCTTCTAGTCTCCGAAAGTCCATGCCACCCATGCAGGCCCAACCCTTTCAGCACATCCAGAGGCAGATCGACAGAGCGAAACTCGCTTCCGTCATCCTGGCCTGCTACAGGCGAACTCCCTTTGCGGAACAGGACAGCAATGCCGGGCACAAGTGACGCAAGCCCATATCTATCGTGGACAGCATCCAGCGCAGTCTGGAGGCGCTGCAGCCGCAGCGCCTTGCGCAATGCCAGCACGGCTGGGGCTGCCTGCAGCTGGAGCGGTTCGCACCAGTCAAGCTCCGGCCCTGCAGGCACCAGCCGACTCAGCTCCAGCGTCAGCATGCGCACCCTCACTCTTCTGGTCCATGCCGTATCCAGAGCCGCTGCAGCCACCTCTGCAAGCTGGGCATCATCAACCCAGACGGTTCCCGCTCCTGCCCTCACCTGGCCTGTCGATGCCAGACCGTCGGCATATGAGAGGCGCAGGCTGATCGCGCGTGTTCCCAGCCCCTCCTTCCGCATCCGGAACCCAAGCTCAGCCGCAAGCTCCCGTGTACGCCACCTCAGGCACACCG
>JAOABY010000036.1 GCA_026418115.1 Spirochaetaceae bacterium
GTGCAGAGGTCCAGCACTCGGATCCTATGGTCAGGCCTGCTGCCCGCAAGCGCATCTCCCACTTCAAGCGCAGCTTCCACCAGCGTCTCGGTGTCAGGCCTTGGAGTGAGCACATCGTCATTCACCAGGAAGAGATGACCGTAGAACTCTCTGTATCCCAGAATGTGCGCAATGCTCTCACCCTGGCGCCGTCGCTGCACATATTCATGAAATTGCTGCGGTATCACTGCTGCCTGTTCGGGCAGACGAGCGAGAACCTGCTCCTTGGTTGCACCGAGGCTGGCCGCCAGCAAAAGAAGAGCATCAAGAAAGGGAGTTTCGCTCTCTTCAAAGGTCCTTGCGGCCTCAAGCAGCACTTCGCGATAGGTCATGGGAGACTATCCCTCCCTGCCGGCAGCGGCCCCCTGGGCAAGCGCTTCCTTTCTTGCGTGCTCCAGCAGGGCATCGAGGAGTTCATCAATGTCGCCTTCCATGATGAGATCGAGCTTGTAGAGTGTAAGGTCGATTCTGTGATCGGTGAGTCTGTTCTGAGGGAAATTGTAGGTTCTGATGCGCTCCGATCGGTCGCCCGTACCAACCTGTGAACGCCGTTCCGCAGAACGTTCGGCGAGACGTTTCTGGTTCTCGAGTTCATAGAGGCGTGCGCGGAGAATTCGCATCGCTTTTGCCTTGTTCTTGATCTGGCTTTTCTCATCCTGGCAGTGCACCACGATTCCCGTAGGCAGGTGCGTGATACGCACGGCAGAATCGGTAGTATTGACGCTCTGCCCACCAGGGCCTGAGGCACGCATCACATCGATGCGCAGGTCTTCTGGCTGGATCTCTACCTCAGTCTCTTCCATTTCAGGCAGCACGGCAACTGTCACAGCGCTGGTATGGATCCGTCCGGAACTTTCGGTGGTCGGCACACGCTGCACCCGATGCACTCCCGACTCGAACCTGAGCCTTTCATAGGCTGCATCTCCGGAGATCGAAAAGATGATTTCCTTGAATCCGCCAAGTTCGGTTTCACTCTGGCTCATGACTTCGAGATTCCAGCCTCGCCGATCGGCATATCTGGCATACATGCGGAACAGGTCTGCCGCGAAGAGCGCTGCTTCTTCGCCACCCGTACCTGCCCTGATTTCCATGATGACCGCTTTGTCTGCGAGGGGATCGCGCGGCGTGAGCAACTCATCAAGGCGCACACGGGCAGCCTCGCTTTTTCTTGTCAGTGTCTCGAGTTCTTCTTCTGCCATGAGGCGCAGTTCCGGATCCTGAGTTTCCGAGAGCATCGTTCTGGTATCGAGCATTGCCGCCTCAATGGCTCGCAATGCTGCCTCAGCCTCAAGAATCTCGGCCAACCTTGCACGCTCTTTCATCAGGTCCCTGTAGCGTACCTGGTCACGAAGAATGTCCGGTTGCGCAATCAGTTCGTCAATTTCGGCGAGCCTCGCCGTCATGGTGTTGATCAGATCGGTCACACTCCAACAATACCGTGTTTCACGAAAAGCGTAAATGATGGCGGGGCTTGCACGCCTTACCTGCCGGCGCTAGTATCATGGCATGCTGGATATCCGCTTCATCAAGGAAAATATCGAAGCTGTCCGCCAGAATATAGCGGATCGCTACATGAAAGCCGATGCCGATCTTGCAGTTTCCCTGCATGATACGCGCAACCGCCTCATACGAGAACTTGAGGATGCCCGCCGCCGTCGAAACGAGAATGCCCAGGCCATGAAGCAGCCCATGGAGAAGGCAGAGCGTGAAGCACGGATCGAAGAAGGCCGCCGCCTCAAGGAAACAATCGCCGAACTCGAAGCCTCACTTGCAGCTACCGAAGCCCGTCTGAATGAAGAACTCCTGAAAATTCCGAACATGGCACATCCCGATGCTCCCCGCGGCAAGGAAGACAAGGACAATCTTGAAATCAAGCGTTGCGGCGAGCCCACCCGCTTTGATTTTCAGCCCAGGGATCATGTCGAACTTGGTCAGCTGCTCGATATCATCGATTTCGATACCGCAACCCGGGTGTCGGGCACCAAGTTCTACTATCTCAAAAATGAAGGTGTCCTGCTGGAGCTTGCGCTCGTACGGTATGCGCTCGACCATCTGATGCGACGTGGCTTTGTGCCCATGATCACCCCTGACATCGCAAAGACCGAAATTCTCGAGGGCATCGGTTTCAACCCCCGTGGCGCCGAATCAAATGTCTATACTCTCGAGGGCGAAGGAACCTGCCTCATCGGTACTGCAGAAATTACCCTGGGCGGCTACCATGCAGACTCCGTGCTGGATGCCTCGGTGCTGCCCCTGCGGTATGCAGGCGTCTCTCACTGCTTCCGCAGAGAGGCTGGTGCTGCTGGACAGTTCTCCAAGGGTCTGTATCGCGTACACCAGTTCACCAAGGTGGAGATGTTTGTCTACTGCCAGCCTGAGGACTCGGAGAAACTGCACGAGGAGCTGCGCCTCATCGAAGAAGAAATTTTCAGCGGCCTGGGTATCCCCTTCCGCGTGGTTGACACCTGTACTGGAGATCTCGGTGCACCGGCCTATCGCAAATGGGACCTCGAGGCCTGGATGCCTGGTCGGAATGGCGGCGAATGGGGCGAAATAACCTCAACCTCAAACTGCACCGATTACCAGGCCAGAAGACTGAATGTAAGGTACCGGGATGCCGAGGGGAAGAATCGCCACGTGCATATGCTGAACGGTACCGCCATAGCCTGCTCGCGCGCCATCATTGCCATCCTGGAGAATTTCCAGCAGGCGGATGGTTCAGTGAACATTCCTCCCGCACTCGTGCCGTACTGCGGATTCGACCATATCAGGCCAAGAGTCTGAACCTGCTTTCCACTGCAGAATAGTGCCTGCAGCCGGCATTCGTACAGCTCCGTGCCGCAGCGCTCTCAGGCTTTCTGACATCTCTCGCTTATTTACCTGGTATGTCAGGCGAGAGCATCATCTCTCTGCGCCAGGCAGGTACGGTTCCCTGCAGCTCCCACGGAATCTTTTTCCGTATTGCGAACTTCCCGCCGGGGAGCTGCGCAATGACAGCGAAATTGCCCTGACCGATGTACACGATTTTTTCATCGGGTTTCAGCACTTCGTCCCTGGCAATGAGTTCGATGGCGCAATCAAAATGGATCGGTTCCCCGCCTTCTCCCGGGGCACTGAATGCGCCCGCCAGGTCAAAAATGGGCTTGCCGCAGATTTTGCAGGTCTGTGGAGGCTTGGGTGGCACGGCAGGCGCAGCAGCCTTTCGTTCCTGGCGCTGTTCGCCCTGTGCAGAGCCCTGCGCCTTGGTTTTCCTTGGCCTGTGTCGCCGGAATCTGCCATTTTCTGGTTTCTGTGGTGACTGAGTGCTCATGTCTTGCTGCCTCCGGCCTTATTTGACAACATTTCCGCAATCCTTGCAATTGCCCCATCCATGTATGACGGATCGCGGAGCTTGGCCCTGATGTCGTTGAGGCGTTTCCACTCGGTTGCACTCATCTCCTGTCCCGGATCGTACTGGCCCATGAGAAAATCATTGGGGCTCGAACCGATCCATCCCGGCAGATCATCCCGTATCCTATGTAGCTTCATCGTGTTCCGCAAAGGCGCCCTCTACATGTGCCGTGCATTGCTCCGCTCCCATGACCATCACATCATAGCGCAGATGCCATGTACTATATTTTCGATGCAAATGGAGGAAATGTTTAGAACATTCGATGATTGTCCTGCGCTTTCTGGGTGAAACTGCATGCGCCAGATCCTGGCATGTCATCCTGTTGGCAGCTTTCACTTCAATGAATGCAAGCAGATTTCCTCTTTCGGCTATTATGTCGATTTCTCCCCGGGATGTCCTGAAGTTGCGGCAGACGACCTTCCAGCCTCCCTTTTCCAGCAGGCGGGATGCCACTTCCTCAGCGGTTCTGCCCCGTGCACGCAGAGAGGAATGATCTGGCATGACTGTGTTCCTCCGCCCGGCACTTCCGATGCAGTGCCTGCAAACAGGACGCACGCATGTCCATTCCTGATTCAAAAATGCAAAAAAAAGCACCCGGAAAGGTCCGGATGCCTTGTCAGCGTGGTGCAAACGGGCAGGTAATCAGCCCTGAACCTGCGCATCCTTGCGGCCGCCAATGAGCGTCTTGACTTTGGCCTTCTTACCAATCTTGGTGCGGATGTAGTACAGTTTGGCGCGGCGGACCTTGCCGGTCTTTACGATTTCGACCTTTTCGACACGGGGTGAATTATACGGGAATACTCGCTCGACACCCACGCCATAGGAATTCTTGCGAACCGTGAATGTCTTGCCGGCACCGGCGTTCTTGATGGCAATCACAAGCCCCTCATAGGCCTGAATGCGTTCCGTCTTTCCTTCAACGATCTTGAAGCTCACGCGTACCGTATCGCCAACCCTGAATGCAGGCAGGTCAGTTCTTGTCTGTTCGGCCTGGATCTGCTGTATGAGGTTCATTTGTTCCCCCTTCGTCAATCACTTCTCTCAACAATCTGCCCACATCTCCGGACAGATCGATCGTTTGCAATAGTTCCGGTCGGTATGCCAGCGTCTTTATCAGACTGGCGCGGAGTCGCCATCGCGCAATGGCAGCATGGTTACCGCTCAACAGGACTTCCGGGACGTGCATGTTACCATATTTTGCAGGGCGTGTATACTGGGGATACTCCAGTAATCCGCCTGCAAAGCTTTCCTCGGAAAGCGATTCCTGTGAAATCACCCCGGGGATGAGGCGATAGACGGCATCGATCACCACCATTGCCGCAACCTCGCCGCTCGACAGTACATAATCGCCGATGGACACCACATCAGTCACCCGGCTGTCGATGATCCGCTGGTCTACACCTTCATAGCGCCCGCAGAGGATGACAAGCTCAGGCTCGCGGGCAAAGTCCTCTGCCATGGCCTGATTGAAGAGACGGCCCGAAGGCGTGACATACACGGTGCGCACTCCAGGTGAGCCTGCCGCTTCGAGCGCTCTGTCCAGAGGCTCGGGTTTCATGAGCATGCCCGCTCCGCCACCGAACACCTCATCATCGCACTTGTGATGCCTGTCGTAGGCATAATCCCTGATATTGACCAGGTTGCAGGAAATCAGCCCTTTTTCCGCTGCGCGTTTCATGATAGAAGCAGAGCAGTAGGCAGAGAGAATCTCAGGGAAAAGAGTGAGCACTGTCAGCTTCATGCGAGTATCCAGGGTGTCAAGAGTTCAAGCCTTCCCAGCTCCTCGTCCACCTCGCCAATGAATTCCTTTCTGAAGGGAACAAGATACCGCCTGCCGAGATGCTCGATTTCCAGCAAATCATCGGCACCGCCCTCCACGACTGCAGTCACCGTGCCCACAGGCCCTTCGGCAGTATGGACGACCATTCCGACCAGATCTGCAATATAGTACTCGCCAGGCGCGCGAGGTGCAGCCATCTCCCGGGGAAGGTATACATCAAGCCCTGTGAGGCTTCTGGCCTTTTCAGGCGTATCGTAACCCTCGAAGATAATGCCGACCCCATGGGAACTTTCGCTGAAAGCCTTGATTTTCAGCGGTCTCAGTGTCGACTCATCTCCCGGCACACCAGCCATGATTTCGGTTGCACGCCTGATATGCTCATATTCTCCTGAATAGCTGTACAGACGCATCTCGCCGTGCAGGCCCCGCACACTACCGAGCCTTGCAACGGCGAGCAATCGCACCCTGGACGATGGTTCCATGCTGTTGCGGAGACTCAGTCGAGAATCTCCAGAATTACGCGCTTGGACTGAGCGGATGCAGATGCGGAAAGGATCGTCCTGATGGCCCTCGCGATGCGGCCATTCTTGCCGATCACCTTCCCGATGTCGCTTTCTGCTACGCGCAGCTCAAGAATCGTCGACTTCTCCCCTTCAATCACCTTGATATTGACTGCATCGGGATTGTCGACGAGCGACTTGACAATATACTCAACGAGGTCTCGTTCCATGTATTCCTCCCGATACGCCGGAGAGTGCCGTTCCCGGCTTACCCGAGACGGATCCCTTTTCTGTTGAGGATGGAACGAACGGTATCGGTCGGCTGTGCTCCCTTGGCGAGCCACTCGCGGACCTTTGCCTCATCGATGCGGATCTGCTGATCCTCGGCCTCGATGGGATGATAGTAGCCAAGCTCGTCGATGGTCTTGGAATCGCGCGCAGAACGGGAATCCATTACCACGATGCGATAGTAGGGCCTTGCCTTGGCTCCGAACTTCTTCAGTCTGATGCGTACGCTCACAGTTTCCTCCTGGAATTCGCATGCTCGCTGGGGCTTCGCTTTCTCTGCACCTCCGTTCCCCCGCGAAGCCCGCATATGGGAACTCGTGCCGGACATATATATACCATAGCAGGGCCTCTCGTCAATCGATGCAGCTCTGGACACTGGCTGTCATGGCTGTGTAGAGTTGCCTTCATGCTGCCTTTTCCCCCCGGCTCCATGGTGCTTGCCCCCATGGTAGCGATCACCAATCGAGCGTTCCGCACCCTGCTGCATGAGCTCGGCGGTCCCGACTGGTACTGCACCGAAATGGCGAGTGCTGAAGCATTTCTGTCAGGTGGCCGACACGAATCAATCTATCTTGACCCTTCGCCAGTGCCGGAGCGGACCTCCGTGCAGTTTACCGCTCGCTCGCCGGAAGCACTGGCACAGGCCTGTGAGCGATTGGCTGCTCTTCCGCCAGAGAAACGTCCTGCCGGCGTCGACATCAATATGGGATGCGCGGCTCCGCACATACGGGGCGAAGGCCGTGGTTCGGCACTCCTTGACGACCCGGAACGGGCTATTGCCATGGTAGGTGCAGCACGAGGCTCCTGGCCCGGGCTTCTGTCATGCAAGCTTCGCATAGGAGCAAGACTTGGCGAAGAAGGTACTATCAGGCTCGCCCGCTCTCTGGCGGATGCAGGGCTCGATTTCATTACGCTGCATGCGAGATTCTCCACGCAGAAATTCCGTGGCACTTCTGATCATACAGTCTGCTGGCGGCTTGCCGAGGCTGTCGACATTCCTGTCATCGCCAATGGCGATATTGCCAGTCTTGAGGATGCCAATCGAGTGCTTGGCCTGCAACCGGATCCCAGCCTTCAGAATGGTGTGCGCCTGCATGGAGTGATGATCGGCCGCGGAGCTGCGCGAAAGCCATGGATCTTTGCACGCCCTCCCATGACGGATATCGATCTGCTTGCGATTGCCCTGCGTTATACGGAACTTGCCGAGCATCTTCTGCCCATTGAATGGCAATTGTCCTCATGCCGACGCATATTTCATTATTATGCCGAAAACCTGAGTTTCGCACATCATGTCAGAACCAGCATCAACAGGGCTCGAACCATGCAGGAACTGCGCCTTTTCCTCATGCAGTACTTTCGGGAAGTCCCCCAGGACCGCCATATCGTCAGAGACACTTCCGAATCTGCTCGCCATGAATGAAATGAGCTGTGCCTGATTCCGTTGCAGCTTCATCCCCTCAACGCCTGGCAGGCTGCGCCGGAGCGAAGAAAAGCCGCTCCGCCGCGCGCTTGACCGCGCACATTTTTACATTTATAGTAAATATGTAATTCAATATTTCCGGAGGATCGCCGATGGCTGAAACCATTCCCCAGATGTTCATGGAAATCGTCAGAAAACAACCTGAAATCGATGTCCAGCTCTCCAAGGATGCACAGGGCATTTTCCAGCCAACTACCTATGCACAGCTCATGGAGGAAGTTGCAGCATGCTCGATGGCCCTCCGGCAGGTTGGTGTGGCGAGAGGTGATCATGTCGGTCTCATTTCCGATAACCGGCGTGAGTGGCTGATCTCTGATCTGGCGCTGCTCGGACTTGGAGCAGCCGATGTACCACGTGGCTGTGATGCAACAGCACAGGAAATCGCCTATATCCTTTCCTGGAGTGAATGTGGCATTGCAATTCTTGAAAATGACCGCCAGCTCCAGAAAATTCTCGATGTCAAGCTGGGGGTGATCACCTTCACTTCCCAGTCACTCAAGGATGCTCCCTATAACCATCTCACCAAGGTCATTCTGTTTGAGGCACCATCGGAAACGATTGCAAGTCAGGCTCGAGCGCAGGGGCTTGAAGTGCTCCTCTTCTGGGATCTCATGGAGCGTGGCAAAACCCTGCTTGCCGGGGATCCCGGTTTTTACGAACGTGAAGCTGCGCTGGGAAAGCGCAGTGATCTTGCGACCATAATCTATACGTCAGGCACTACGGGCGATCCCAAAGGCGTCATGCTCAGCCACGGCAATTTTCTGCACCAGACCGAATATCTTCCTTCGATCATAGGTGTCAAAAGTGGTGAGATTTTCCTTTCCGTGCTTCCAGTGTGGCATTCCTTTGAGCGCGTGGTGCAGTACATCGTGCTTCAGGCAGGCGCCACCATCGCCTACTCCAAACCGATTGGTTCCATCCTGCTGGCCGACATGAAGGCAGTGCGCCCGCACTGGTTTACCTCGGTACCCCGCATCTGGGAAGCGCTGATGGACGGTATCTACAAATCGATCCGACAGGCCGGCGGCGCCAAGAAAGTCATGTTTTCCATCTTTGTCGGCATAGGCGAAGCATATGCATACTTCCGCAACATGATGCTTGACCGCCTCCCCAAATTCACGCCGCGATCAAGAGCTCTCGACATTGCGGTCGCCATCCTGCCCTTCCTTCTGCTGTCTCCCTTGTACGCGCTTGGCAATTTGCTGGTATTCCACAAAATCAAGGAAAAACTGGGTGGACGGTTCATTGCCGGCGTATCGGGAGGAGGCGCCATGCCTGCTCATGTCGATCGTTTCTTTGATGCAATCGGCATTCTGATTCTCGAAGGTTATGGCCTCACTGAAACTGCCCCCGTCCTGGGCGTCCGCCTGAAAGATCATCCCGTAACCGGAACGGTCGGCCCCATTCACAGAGGTACCGAAATCCGGATCGTCGATGAACAGGGCAGGACCCTCAGCCCGGGCATGAAAGGTATCATCCAGGTACGCGGCCCTCAGGTGATGATGGGATACTACCGCAGACCGGACCTGACAGCAAAAGTACTTTCCCCTGACGGATGGCTCGATACAGGCGACCTTGGCATGCTCACTGTCCATGGAGAAATCAAGATTGTAGGCCGCGCCAAGGACACCATCGTCCTGAGAGGCGGAGAGAACATAGAGCCTGTGCCCATCGAGCAGAAACTGTGCGAGAGTGACTATATCCAGCAGGCAGTCGTGCTTGGCCAGGACCAGAAATATCTTGCCGCGCTCATTGTGCCCAATCAGGAGATGATACTCGCCTGGGCCAAGGAGAATGAAATTCCGTATGAGGACTATCCATCACTCCTTGAGCAGCCGGAGGTCAAGGAACTGATCGACTCTGAGATTGCTTCTCTGGTCAGCACCAGGAATGGTTTCAAGCCCTTTGAAAGGATTTTCCGTTTTGCGCTGCTGCCGGAACCCTTCCAGCCTGGCCGCGAGCTGTCTGCAAAGCAGGAGCTCAAGCGTCATGCGATCGACCAGCTGTATCGCTCCATCATCAAGGATCTCTTCAAGGACGCATGAATGCAGGAGGGGTGCTCCAGCCGGGCACCCCTCCTGTGCAATGCAAGGCAATACCGCTTCAGGCGTTGACTTCGATATCTCCCAGAACATTCTTCACATAGAGTCTCTTGGCTCCAGTGCCCAGCTGGAATGCACAGCGGCGAGGTCCCATGCCCGCCGACATGACGGGACAGGGAGCATCAATCTTGCCCGAAAGGGTCTCTGCCCTGAATTCGACACTGGCTCTTTCGAGCTGGATATAGACGTCACCGGAGTAGGTCTGGACCTCTCCTCCGCCGAAGGTGCCTGTTACCTCAAGTTCGATATCACCACTGTTGGTGATGAGCCGAAGCCTGCCGCTTGGCTTGCTCACCGTCACACTGCCTTCGGTGGTGGCAACCATGAGATTGCCCAGAATGCGATTGATCTTGACCATGCCTTTCTGGGTTTCGATCTGCGCATTGCCTCTGATTCTGGTACCTATGATTGCTCCCTCAATGGACCGGAGCGAGCAGGATTCACAATCATTCACGGCGATTGCCCCATCGACACTGGATGCTTCCACATGCCCGGCACCATTGACCGTGATCTCTCCCTGTTCGCTGATGGCAAGAATATCTCCATGAAAATTGAGGACATCGATACTTCCCACTGTCGAGTGGGCTTCAATGGCCGAGATGGAGGGAGGAACCTGAACTTCGCACTTGAGTACGCGTATTTCTCCGCGGAATGGTGTCTGAAGAATGGTAATGCCTTCAAGTTTCTTGATCATGCAGTTCCATGCAGGGAGCAGCTCAGGTTGCCCCTCGATTTCCACCGCATAATGAATCGCCCCGTCATTGGAAGGAGCAAGATGAATCTCACCTTCCTGAATACGCAGGACAAGGCGGCGAATACCATCGGCCTGCATGGTGCCCTCAATAAAACGGATGCCAACATCCACACCTTCTGTTCTCATTGCTGAGCCGCCTCCGTTGCCCGGCTGTCTTGCCTCCTGGTCTCCACAGCAGGGCTGCCTTGATCATTTCGCCGGTCAGTATAGCATGAACAGATCATTTTGACGAGAAGGACATATCGACCTTGCAAAACTGGCAGCAATACATTATGGTTTGTATTGCAAACTTGTTTGGATCAGGAGCTGACCATGCCCCTTTCTGAAGAGACGCTTCGGGAATTCGAGAAAACACTTCGGGAAATACGCCAGGCTGTCGATCAGGGTGATACTGTGCTCAGAAGCCATTCTTTAAGGAAGGCAATTGCATGGCTTGCTCTTCTGCTCGGCATGGCAGTCCTGTTCTTCTTTCTCGCTGCGCGTTTCCTTGGGACCGCTCTGGCAGCACAGGGGAGTCTGTGGCTGACAGGTACACTCGTCGCCTTCATGCTCGCCATGGGAACGGTGAAGTTCATCGTGCTGGGGCGGATCATGAAACGCGAGCATGGCACCATCTCTACGCTGCTGCGCATGGTCTACGGGAGAAGACCCGGTATTATCGTGGCAGCCTCTGGTATCTCGATGGGAGCGGTCATAGTGTGGTGCATCGTGAGCGGCAATGGGCCGCTTGCCATACCGCTTGCTGCCATGTTTGGAGCAATCGCTTCTCTCGCACTCGATATACTGGTGAATCTGCCGGAGTACAAGGTGTTCGGCGGATTACTGCTGACCCTTGGTCTGCTTTCACTGTTCTTCGCGGCTGGAGATCCCTGGCTCTGGGCGGCAATCGTGTGGGCAGTGCCTCCGGTGGGCATGGGAGTGGCAGCCTTCCTGGACATGAGAAGACGATGAATATCCCTGATTTCGACAAGGTGATTCATGAGCGTGCCAGGCTCCGGATTCTTGCGATGCTGGCGGCCAATGAGGATGGCTGCGTATCGTTTGTCTCGCTCAGAGATCGCCTTGGCATGACAGCCGGAAATCTCTCTTCCCAGCTCTCGGTACTTGAATCACATGGCTACATTGAGATCAGAAAATACTTTCGAGGCAGAAAGCCCAGCACTGATATAGTACTCACACGGGAGGGGCGAGAGGCACTGCAGGAATATCTGCGCACGCTCGAAAGACTGATAACGGAACTGAAATACCAGGTCTGACAGGCACTCCAGACAGGAGATGCCCTGCCGGGCGAATCCGGAGCATCAGATGAAAAAGGAGGTTTGCATGGCAGACAGCATACTTTCACTGCATGCCATCACAAAAGTGTATGGCAGCGGCGAACAGAAGGTTGTAGCGCTGGACAATGTGACAGCGAGCTTCGCCAGGGGAGAATTCACTGCCGTGGTCGGTCCATCAGGATCAGGCAAGACAACCTTGCTCAATATCATAGGCTGCCTCGATTCGCCCACCTCCGGCACGATAGCATGGGAAGGCTCTCCCATGAGCAGCATGACCAGGGCGGCCCTCGCAGCGTACCGTCGCGAGCATGTCGCCTTCATTTTTCAGACCTACAATCTCATTCCCGTACTTGATGTCGTCGAGAATGTAGAGTTGCCGCTCATCATTGCAGGAGCCAGGGACAAGCCTGCACTGCGGCGCAAGGTGCTCGATATGCTTGCTCTGGTAGGACTTTCGGACAAAGCCCATAGAAGGCCGGCAGAGCTGTCCGGAGGCCAGGAACAGCGTGTAGCCATTGCGCGGGCTCTGGTCAAGGATCCTACGATTGTACTGGCGGACGAGCCAACGGCAAATCTCGACTCCAGAACAGCACACGAAATTGTCATGCTGATGCGGGAAATCAATCAGAAGCTGGGCACTACGTTTCTCTTCTCCACGCATGATCCCAGAATGATGGAGCACGCCAGACGTGTGATTACGCTCATGGACGGCAGGATTGCCGCAGATGAGGGGAGGTCATGATGCATCGCGCCATTCCGGTTCTCTGGAACATCGCAGCCCGAAACGTGCTCAGACACTGGAAAAGAACGTTGATTACCGCAATGGTTCTGTCGGTCGGCATAGCATTTTTCCTTTTGTTTGATTCGATGCTGGCTGGCATGGACAGAATTACCATCGATACGGCGGTAGACTACGAGAACAGTTCGGTGAGCGTCAGGACACAGCGATATCAGCAGGATGTTGCATCTCTGCCGCTTGAGGAGGCTCTTGCATCACCAGATAGCATCATGAACAGCGTGGCAGACCTGCTGCCCCAGGGCTCCCATCTCACTCCCAGAACCAGATTCCATGTGAGGGTATCAAACTGGATCGATGAGACGCCAGCCCTGGCTGTTGCAGTAGATCCCGATCGCGACAGCACAGTTTTCCACACCAATACCAGGCTTGTGGAGGGGAACTGGGTCCAGCCTGGCAGCGTGGTGCTCGGATCGATGCTCGCAAGGGACCTTGGTCTGAAAGTGGGGGACTGGCTCGTACTCACCGCAATCCGCGCCGATGGCTCAATGGATGCCATGGAACTCGCAGTGGGGGGAGTAGCGGACCTTCCGCTCACCTCTCTTTCCAACCAATCCCTCTACCTCGATCTTGTCGATGCTGCCAGAATTCTGGGCGAACCAGTACCGATCACGGAAATCGATATCCGTCTGCCCTCCAGCCTGACTCTTGATGCCATGGTAGCACAGGCAGAAGCGCTTGCAGCAAAGCTTGAGGCTGCGCTGCCGGGCATAGAGGCGTTCTCCATCGGAGAAGCATCACGGGACTATCTCGCTATGAAAGAAATGAAATCCAAATTCTCCTATGTGCTGATCTTTGTGGTCCTGCTGATCGCTGCAGTCGGGATAGTCAACACTCTGCTGATGAGCCTGTATTCCCGCATCAGGGAGGTTGGCGTGCTGGCAGCCTACGGGCTTGAACCAGGGGACATCCGGAGGCTTTTTTCGATAGAGGGAGTGCTGGTCGGCATTGCAGGCAGCCTTGGGGGCATCCTGATTGGCGCGCTGCTGGTAGGCCTGCTGGCCAGGTATGGTATTTCGTTTGACAGCCTTGTGGGAAATGCCGATCTGGGGGCCCTGCCACGCGGCATCCTGTTGAAAGGTCAATGGAATCCCGCTGCCTTTGTAATGGGATTTCTATTCGGGGTCGCAGTCTCATGGCTCGCGACCATTCTGCCGGCGCGCCGGGCTTCGCGTATTGAAGTTACCGAAGCGTTGCGTTTCGTATGAAAGGGAGGATGCCATGAATCTCATCACCCTTGCATGGCGCAACCTGCTGCGCAACAGACGCCGGAGTCTGCTTGCAATCATTTCCACCTTCCTCGCCACCATGCTGATCACGATGGGCAATGGTCTTACAGAAGGGTTTCTTGTTTCCATGGTCCGCAATTATGCCAAAAATGAAACCGGCCATGTACACATAGCCACTCAGGCATACCGGCAGCGCAGCAGATTCATGCCCGTCGACGATTCCATAGAGAACATCAGCGAGCTGGTGCAGCAGCTGGAATCCACAGCAGCCATGCAGCCGGGGATCGCCGGACAGTCTCAAGGCCAGGTGGTGACAGTTGCTCCAAGAATCAGGTTTGGTGTGCTGCTCTCTTCAGGCACCTATACGAAGCCTGCCGTGGCCATTGCAGGAGACCCGGAGCGGGAGCGGGAACTCCTCATGCTTCATACTTCTCTCCTGCCCGGCAGCAGCTACCTTGATGACCCTGGTTCGGTCATCATAGGAGAACAGCTTGCAAAGGATCTGCATCTGGGTCTGGGAGACAGACTTCGGCTCATCTCCACGCGGGCGGATGGCGGCATGGCATTCAAATCCCTTCGGATCACCGGCATTTTCCGCACCGGCACCAACGCCCTTGATGGCTCGGTATTCCAGATGCGACTCGACGATGCCCAGTCCATGCTGGGCATGGAAGGAGGCGCACAGCAGATACTCGTCATGCTCCGCGACTACCGTCATGCGCAGGCAGAGGCGGTTCGAATTGATCAGATGCTGAAGGCCAGTGGCAGAGACAATCTCTCGGTACTTCCCTGGACCAGCATAGGCGACTATCCGGCCATCATCCAGATGGCTAATTCGGTCTATCTCATCATGTGGTTCTTTGTGGCACTTCTGGGTGCGTTCATCATCGCCAATATCATGACCATGGTGGTGCTCGAGCGAAGGCGCGAGACAGGTATTCTCATGTCGATGGGAATGCCTCAGCGTGCAATCATCGGCATGTATCTGCTGGAGGGAACCGCTCTCGGATTCGGAGGCTCTCTGCTGGGTACCATAGCCGGTACAGCCTTCAATCTGGCATTCAGCCGGAAAGGTTTTGATTTTTCCAGCGGACTGGCTGGCTTTACCTGGCCTATCGACAACATCATCCGACCCGTGGTTTCGCCAGCGGGTTTGCTCATTGGGCTGTGCATGTGCACGCTTGCAGCTATGCTCATGTCCTTCATGCCTGCACTGAGAGCATCGAACATGGAGCCGGTGGAAGCTATAAAGGCTGTGGAATGAAGCGGTCTGCAGAGATGGCATACTGCGGATCAGTTGAACGGAATCGGGAGGGATACCTGGAATGAAGCCACGATATATCGCAAGAGTTTTCATCCGTGTGTTGCAGGCATGCGGTCTGGTATGGATGCTGCTGTCAGGTACGGCAGTCGCTGCTCATGCAGCCGAACCGGCAGCAGAAGCGGAATCCATTCTCCGGGCAGTCGAGGCTGCACAGACCTATCGAACAATTGAATATGAAGGCATGATGGAGATCACTTCCGGCACCCGCGTTCTGGTGAAGCGTTTCAGAACCTGGGCCGCCGGCAGCGACAAGGTGCTGGTGGAGTTCACCAACGCAGAAGACAAGGGCGTCCGGATGCTGAGGCTGGGTTCGACCGTCTGGATGTATTTCCCTTCGGAACGAGAAACGGTGCGCATTTCCGGCAGCCTGCTGCGCCAGGGACTCATGGGCTCCAATATTTCCTATGAGGAAATTGCAGAAGGAGCACACTATCTGGACAGCTACAGGGCCACGCTGGTGCGCAGAGAAGAATACGCGGGGCGCCCCTGTGCCGTGATACGTCTGGAAGCGCGACAGAATACCATGACCTTTGCAACCAGGATCCTGTGGGTTGATCTGGAGCGGAATGTTCCCTTGAAGACAGAACTCTATGCACGCTCGGGCCTGCTCCTCAAAACCATTGAAGTACGGCGCCTGGAGCAGATCGAAGGAAGGCTGATGCCGGTCGAGGTGGATATCATAGATGCAACACGACAGCGCTCAATGACAAGATTCACCATGGAAAAGGTACGACTCGATCGACCGATGGATGCTTCCCTGTTCTCGCTCGAAGCGCTCACCAGGTAAACAGATATGAAACACGCCGCAACGCTGCGATGGAGAACAGGTGCACGGCCCGGATGGATGCTCTGCATTGTCATGCTGATGATGCCCCTCAGTATGGGTGCGCTGACGGTCGAACCTGCCCTGCTGTTCCAGTACCGCGCCCTGGGTGTCATGCTGCCTGGCGAAGGAGGGAGCACAGCCGGACCTGTATTCTCTCTCCAGACATCCAGCAGGGCCGGAGCAGGGCCTTTGCGGGCGAACCTTGATCTCAAGGTACAGCTTGCCGGCGGCTGGGGCGCCACGGCGCTGTGGCAGGAGCTTGGCAGCGATGCTGGCCTGAGCCTGTCTGTCCCTGCCTATAATGCCTCATTGCCACCACCCTCCACCCTGCTCATTGCCACCTGCAATCAGGCTGCAGTCTCGCTTTCAGGATTCGGTCTGCGGTTCGAAGCCGGGATTCTTCCTCTGCGCTGGGGAACTGCGCAGGCTTTCAGACCGGCGGATCCCTTTGATGACACAATGACCGTACCAGGCTTGGCAGCCCGCAGGAGTCATACGGCGTGCTCACTTTCCTGGTTTCCCGGTACGTCTTCGAGGCTTGAAGCTGTGTATGCATGGAGGCAGACAGAGAGGCGGATCGCAGGCCTACGATATACGGCAGCTCCAGGCACAGTTTCCATGGGCATCAGCAGCAGCTGGCACCATGATGCATCCTCGGGCGATGCCATGCAGATCGCAGGAGAAATCATTGGAGAGCTTGGCAGCCTGATGCCGTATCTGGAAGTCGTGGCCCGCACGGGGCCTCTCTTCAGTGATGCAACCTTCAGCTGGACCAGCATGAGATTCGAGGCGACTGCAGGCATTCGGGGTAAGGTCGGCGCAGTGAGCGGTGTGGTCGAAGGATGGTTGCTGCAACAGGGAGCTGAGCATGCGGCACGCGCTTTTGGCAGCCTGTCCTGGTCACTCTCCGATTTCACCACGCTCACGCTGCCTCTTCTCTGGTTTGGAGATCTTGAAATGGTGCAGGGATGGCTTCTCTGCACCATGCGCGGCATTGCCGGCGGCACGCTCGAACTGAGCGTAGGTGCAACTGCCATTTTGCACCAACGTGAGATCTGGCAGGCCTCCCTGTCATGGACTACCGCCCTCTGGTAATACTGCTCTGCCCGTGCTGATCTGACATCGAGTCGGAATGCACACGAACCGGGCATTCTGGTCATTGCCTGCAGGCCAATACACTGCGTCATCCTGTACTTGCAACGAAAGGCAACTTGGAGCATTATTGCACAAATCCCAAGGAGGAGATCGTGTACAAACCCGTCGACCCAAAGGTCAACTTCCCTCAGCAGGAGGAATCGATCGTTCAGTTCTGGGAAGAGAACGATGTATTCCGCGCATCGGTGTCGCAACGGGAAGGGGCCCCTGATTTCGTATTCTACGATGGCCCCCCGTTCGCGACCGGTCTGCCGCATTTCGGCCACTTTGTCCCGGGCACTATCAAGGATATCGTCCCCCGCTACAAGACCATGCGTGGCTATCGTGTGGAGCGGCGCTTTGGATGGGACTGCCATGGTCTCCCTGTGGAAAACCTTATAGAAAAAGAGCTGGGGCTCAACTCCAAGACGGATATCGAACGCTACGGTGTAGCAAACTTCAACGATGCGTGTCAGGCATCGGTGCTTCGCTACGTCAAGGAATGGCGCCAGATCGTGACCCGCCTCGGTCGTTGGGTTGATTTCGACCATGACTACAAGACCATGGATGCCGATTATATGGAATCCATCTGGTGGGTGATCAAGGCGCTGTGGGACAAAGGCCTTATCTATGAAGGTTACTACATACTGCCGTACTGCCCTCGCTGTTCCACCGTATTGTCAAATCACGAGCTTTCGCTGGGCGGCTACAAGGATGTGCATGATCCTGCGATTTCTGTCAGATTCAGAATCACGTCGGTGCCTGCAACATCCTCGGACCCTGATCTCGCCACGCTGGCGGACGGCGCAACATATTTTGTCGCCTGGACCACTACGCCATGGACCCTTCCTTCAAATCTTGCGCTGGCGCTTGGTCCCGATATTGACTATGTCTGTGTCAATGACGGCGGAGAGCGATATATTCTCGCCGAATCACGCCTGGCGGCATATTATAAGAAACCCGAGTCGCTCGACATAGCCTGGAAGAAAAAAGGTCGCGAGCTCGCAGGCATCCGCTATGAGCCTCTTTTTCCCTACTTTGCTTCGCTTGCGGAGCAGGGTGCATTTGTCACCGTACTGGGCGATCATGTTACTACCGAGGATGGATCCGGCATTGTCCATACCGCTCCAGGATTTGGTGAAGATGACTACCAGGTTCTCAAAGGTACCGGAATCCCCACCGTCTGTCCTGTCGACGCAGAGTGCAGGTTTACCGATGAAGTTTCTGACTACAAAGGCCTCTTCGTGAAGGAAGCCGACAAGGCGATCATCGAGCAGCTCAAGGCTGAAGGCAAGCTCATCAAGAGAGAGCAGATCCTTCACGCATATCCACACTGCTGGCGCTGCCAGAGCCCGCTCATCTACCGTGCAGTGTCGAGCTGGTTCGTAAAGATCGAGCCCATCAAGGAAGCGATGCTCAACGCCAATCGTCAGATCTACTGGCTTCCTGGCCACATCCGCGATGGCCGATTCGGAAAGTGGCTTGAGAATGCGCGAGATTGGGCAATAAGCCGCAACCGCTACTGGGGCAACCCCATACCCATCTGGAAATGCGACGCCTGCGGTCATACCCACTGTGTCGGATCACGCCGGGAACTTGCTGAGCTTGGAGGCGAGGTTCCCTCAGACTTGCACAAGCACCACATTGATGCAGTCACTTTCCCCTGTCCGCAGTGCGGTGGTACCATGCGGCGGGTCCCCGAAGTGCTCGACTGCTGGTTTGAATCGGGCGCCATGCCCTATGCGCAGAACCACTACCCCTTCGAGAACAAGGAAAAATTCGAAGCACACTTCCCGGCTGATTTCATCTGCGAAGGCCTCGACCAGACACGCGGCTGGTTCTATACGCTCACTATCCTTGCTGCCGCTCTCTTTGACAGCCCCGCTTTCAAGGCGTGTGTCGTGAATGGTCTGGTCCTTGCCGAAGACGGCAAGAAAATGTCCAAGAGCCTGAGAAACTACACCGATCCCAAGGACGTCATGGACAGATTCGGCGCCGATGCCCTCCGTTTCTTCCTCATGAATTCGGCTGTCACCAAGGCTGAGGATCTCTGCTATTCAGACGAGGGTGTGCGCGAGGTGCTCAAGAGCGTGATCCTCCCGCTCTGGAATGCCTACTCCTTCTTTGTTACCTATGCCAACATCGATGGCTTCCAGGCGGATTCCATGGACTGCAGCGAGGTGACCAATCCTCTTGACCGATGGATTCTCTCCGTCTGCGAAAAAATGGTCCAGGACTCAACAGCGGGCTACGAGGCATACGACATGCAGGCTGCCATCGCACCAACCGTCGACTTCATCGACAGCCTGAACAACTGGTACATCCGGAGATCCCGGCGACGCTTCTGGAAATCGGAAAACGACGCAGACAAGCGACATGCCTACGCTACGCTGTACAGAGTACTGCGGCGGCTGATTCTCGTGATGGCTCCTGTAGTGCCTTTCGTAACCGAGGCCATCTACCGCAACCTGAGAATGGAGCACGAACCGATTTCCATTCATCTGTGCGACTGGCCTGAGTACGACGCAAGCTATCGCGATCTTGAGCTCGAAAGAGAAATGGGCCTGACCCGCAAGGCAGTCTCCATGGGCCGCGCACTCCGTGTCGCGAACGATATCAAGATCCGTCAGCCGCTCGCGAGCGTGCGGCTTATCACTACCATTGAGGCAGAACGCCAGATACTGTCCCGTATGGAGGACATGCTGCGCGAAGAACTCAATGTCAAGGAAGTACTGATACTCGAAAACGAGCAGGACCTCGTCACCTACAGAGGCAAGGCCAACTTCAGGGTGCTTGGCAAGGAACTCGGTGCCGACATGAAGGAAGCAGCACAGATCATCGCTGACCTGCCATCCGAGACGCTTGCAGCCATATTACGCGGTGAACAGGTTGAGGTTGTCCTCTCATCGGGAAGAAAGGTAACGCTGGATGCTCAGCGAGTGGAGATCGTCAGGGAAGAGAGGCCTGGTCTGAAGGTTCTCAACGAAGGCACCCTTACAGTCGCCCTGGACACTTCCATAACGCAGGAGCTCTTGCAGGAAGGCTATATCCGTGACCTCATCCGGGGCATCCAGAATGCTCGAAAGGAAGCTGGCTTCGAAGTTACCGACCGCATACGGCTGCAGGTATGGGGCGACAGCGACCTGCAGGCTGCCCTCACCCGCTTCATCTCGCTGGTTGCGGGCGAGACGCTGGCATCCGACATACAATGGAGCAAGCCTGCTGCTGGTCTCTCTGTCGAGGCTGGAGACAAGGTCTGGGAGATATCGGTAGCAAAGGCATGAGCATCATGTAGCCATGCCAGTCTGCAAAGCGGCATCGAGGCGCGTTCCCTGGAGGAGCGCGCCTTTTCTTTCTGCAATATGCGCTGTTCGCCGGATTGCCTGCGCGATAGACGGCGTACTTTGTAAGAAATAGTTATTAGAGAATGCATTCGTATTGCAGGTATACTATAATGAATTGAGTCAGGAGGTCTTCCGTATACATTCGCGACAAAGATGCAGAAAACGTCTGCTCTTTCTTTACTGCACCTTTGGACCGATATATACTGTGATATAGACCGTTCAAAAACAAAGGAGGAGTGCCATGAGATACATCAAGCGTTTCCTTCCCT
>JAOABY010000037.1 GCA_026418115.1 Spirochaetaceae bacterium
CTGCAGGGCGAGCCAGAGTACACCATTGGCAAGCGTACCCTGCCAGTTACCGGCAGCAGGATGAGTTACCAGTCCCTGCTGCTTGTCTATCACCAGCACGTCGGCATCCCGGTAGAGAATCCGCAGAGGTACAGGTTCGGGGAGTATGTCCTGGACAGGCTCCTCAGTCCACGCAAGGCGGAGTCTGTCCCCAGTCCGGACTTTGTGAGAGAGTTTGACGGCATTGCCATTGCAGAAGAGACTGACCTCCCGTGCCTTGAGCTGGGAACGGGTCATGAGGCCGAGCTGTTCTGCAAGATAGCGGTCTGCGCGGATCGGCGAAGGTGTAGTGACGATTCCTTCCCACTCTCGGGGAATGCCAGTCATGCATCCTCCTCGATCCAGCCGAGACCGGGAACAAGCCGGGCAGGCCGCTGCTGTATTCGAGACCCTTCGTGTTCATGTGCTGCCGCAGAAGGTGCCATCTTCCTCCTTTTATGACCATGAATCCTCTCACCGTATTCCACGTTCCAGAGGAAGAGTCCCTGCGCCGGTGCGGTAGCTCCAGCCCGGGTGCGGTCTCGCGACTCGAGCAGGTCTTTCATGAGTGCTCTGCCATGCGCGGCATTTTCGGCCATCTGTTCGAGCTCCAGAAGTGTTCCTACCGTAGAACGAACCTGCTTCCACAGAAAGGCATTCCCCGCAATCTGGTACACCAGCCGCGTGCCCTCATACCAGAAGGAAGATTCCGAGATGTGCCTTGAGCGGGAGGGGCTTGCATCCTGTGCAGATGCAAAGGTGGAAAAATCATGTTCCCCCAGCAGTACTGAGGCCATGGCATTCAATACCTCGAGGCGGGGAGCACGAGGTATCCAGTATGCATATCGCAGTGAAAAGGGATCAGGCGTACCACCGCAGAGCATGAAGTAGCGATATCTTCGGAGCGATGCATCGAACCGGGCGTGAAAATCGGCAGGCGCTTCTTCAGAGGTCATCACTCGCACGTCACGGGGCAGAAGTTTGTTGAGTGCGAGTACAAATCGATCGGCTGGTATGCTCTGGATATCGGTAAAGAAACCTGCAACCTGTCCCATGGCATGGACGCCCGCATCAGTTCTGCCGGCCCCGGTGATGCGAATCTCGTGGCCATGCATCTTGCTGAGGGCTTTCTCGAGTTCTTCCTGCACCGAGCGGCCATTCTTCTGGCGTTGCCAGCCGGAAAAGTCAGTGCCATCATAGGCGACAGTCAATCGAATCGCTCTTGTCATAGGTAATGGTGTTCCCCTGTCTCAATGGTCACTTTCAATAATTACAACAGCAACCGCGTTATCGCCTTCATGGGTCATGGAGAGATGAATACGTCCTCCTCCATGTTGTTCGAAGGCACGCAGGGCATTGCCTTCCAGGTGGAGATGAGGTTTGCCCTGGCTATCGTTCAGTACGGCTATTTCCTTGAGCGCAAAATGCGCCAGACCGGTGCCGAGAGCCTTGCCGTATGCTTCCTTGGCAGCAAATCGTGCTGCGAGGGAGAGAGGTGCCGAGCTGCCTCGCTGGAGAGCCGCCTCGATCTCCGCAGGATGAAAGAACCGCTGGAGTATGCCGGACAGATGCATCCATCTGCGAATTCGATCCACATGGACAATATCGATCCCAAGACCCGTGATCATGGGTTCATGGCCTCCTTGCCGCCATACCGCACACGAAGGGTCAATACGATCGGTTCGTAGGTTTCAATATCTGCGTGAGGTGGCGCAATAGCCTTGACAGGAACCGTGTAGACACCCGGCGTGGTAATTGATGAGAGATCAACCTCGAGCGCTGCCTTGCCAGCCTCCGCAGGATCATAGTCCTGCCCGGTTACGAGTGTGATGCGACCAAGGGGCAGAGGCTCGGTGAGCACGAGACCATGACCAAGGCCAATTGCCTGCACTCTGACAGATTCCAGCATGGAGCGCTTGCTCTGCATTCGTATCCTGGCGCTGAACTTGACCATGCTGACATTCTCGACGGAAACAAGAGAGGAAGGCTGCACAAGTGGTACGCTCAGCGAAAAGTCGGCTGTCTTGCCGGTCAGCTCGATGACCTCGGTGGTAATGTCTGCAACCTTTGAAATGATGCTCACCGGGCCTTCGATCACGACTTCCTGGGGAGACAGCTCGTAGGAGACCAGCTCATAGCCAGGATCAAGAAAACCTTTGAAAGTCGGACTTACCGGCACTCGCTTCGAGGTAGCGCCTTCAAGCTGGACGAGCACCTCGGCCGGATCGCTGCGAAGTTCGAGCGGATCGATATTGCGTGCCTCTCCTCGCCGCTCAAGTCTTACCGGCACACGATACAGGCCTTCGCTCTGATATCGGGTAAGATCGAGCCTCGCAACGATGTCCGCTTCACGGATGGCATAGATTGCTTCGCGTTCTCCACGCATGAAGACACGGACAGTCCGTGGGATCTCGTTGGCTGGCACGAGCGCTCTGCCTGTCGAGAGATTGAGCTGGACCGAAAGGGTGCGCTGGTCGAGTCGTGTGAGGTTGTAAATGAACATCACCAGCAGCGCGAGCCCGAGCGAGAGGACTTTGGCAGGCCAGTTCTCGAGCAGTCTTGCCATACGGGAATCAGCGTTCATCCTTAACCTCGAATCTCGACCGTACTACTCCTCCCGGGAAAAGGGAGCGCAGTCTCTCTGCAAGCTCATCCTGTGAAAGGTTATAGTAGATTCTTGAATCATAGACGAGGGAAACAGCCCCTGTCTCTTCCGACACGACCACCACCACTGCATCGGTTTCCTCGGCAATGCCAAGGGCTGCACGATGCCGGGAACCAAAACTCAGCAATATGTCCTGCTGATTCGAGAGCGGCAGAAAGCAGGCAGCTGCAAGCACCCTTCCCTCTGAAAGAATTGCCGCTCCGTCATGCAGGGGATTGTCGTGTTCAAACATGGCGATAAGAAGGTGCGAAGAAATGACCGCATCGAGTTCGATACCCTTCTCGGCAAAGTTGCCAAGCCCTACCTTCCGGGTAATCACCATGAGCGCACCTCTCTTCTTGGCTGCCAGCGCATAGGATGCCGCAATCACGTCATCCAGCCAGCGCTCTGCCTTGGTCGAGGGTCTTCCTCGCAGAGACTGTCTTCCCACCTGAATGAAAATGCGTCTAAGTTCGGGTTGCAGAATGATCGCAAGGCTGACCACGAGACCTGGTGCCAGTATGTTCATGATCCATGTTACCGTGGAGAGCCTGAGGAAGAAGGCGGCGCCATAGATTGCTGCGAGCACCAGCAGGCCCCGAATAAGGTACAGCGCCTCCGTCATCACGAGCAGGCGATAGGTCTGGTATATCAGAAAGGCAAGAATTGCGACATCGAGCACAGGCCTTACATAGGTTGCAAGAAAGGCCAGGATCGTCGCAGGTGTCATGTCTGCTCCTTCCTGCTGGCATGGGACAGGATTGCGGTACATACCTTGAGCGCATCCACAGTCTCGGGGACATCATGTACCCTGAGTATGTCGGCACCAAGGATCGCTGCTGCAAGTGCGCCACCTATGCTCCCTGCCATGCGATCCTGAATCTCTCTCCCTGTGAGTTCGCCGATCATGCGTTTCCGCGAAAGTCCTATGAGGACGGGATATCCCATTAACCGGAATACACCTATGCTGCTCAGCAGATCCATGTTGTGCTCCAGAAGCTTGCCAAAGCCTATACCCGGGTCAAGTATGATGGCATCGTCCGGTATGCCCGCAGCCCTGGCGCGTGCCACGGCATGCCGGAGAAAATCTGCAACTTCAGTTACGCAATCGGCATACTTAGGAGCGAGCTGCATGGTGGCCGGTGTGCCCTGCATGTGCATCAGCACTACCGCAGCACCATGGTGAGCGGCGATTTCCGGCATGTTCCTGTCAGCGAGCGCCTGGATATCATTTATTATATCAGCGCCCTCCTCGAGAACCGCCCGTGCTGTCTCGGCATGGCGGGTATCCACGGAAACGACTGCAGCACTGTTCGCACGGAAAGCCCGTATCACTGGTAGAAGACGGCTGATTTCTTCCGATGGCGCTACTTCGGAGGAGCCCGGTCTGGTCGATTCAGCCCCGAAATCTATGATATCCGCGCCATTCCTCACCATTTCCAGCGCAGTTTCAACAGCCAGATCCGGATCGAAGCGGCGTGAACCCTCAAAAAAGGAATCGGGTGTGACATTCACAATGCCCATGACGAGCGGGCGGTCTCCAAGATGAAGGAACCGCCCCCTCGGAAGCCGCAGCAACCTTTCAGAACCTGGCATGCAGCATCGCTCCTTCCTGTACATCAGGTTTCTCGAACCTGATCACCTGGCAGGTAGTACGGCTCAGCCTGGCATGCAGCATGCTGATGGCAGCAGTCAGGCCTTCTCTATCAAGACCCGCTGCGGCAAGCAGCGCCTGCCGTGATGCATGAGGCAGAGGTATGGTATCGAATCCTTTCAGTTCAATCGCAAGCTGCAGACCGGCACGTGCCGCAAGAGAAGCCAGAGTCTCTCCAAAGCCTCCCTGTACTACCCCATCTTCCACCACCACCATGCCTCGATAGCATGTCAAGACGTTCAGCATGAAAGCCTCATCAAGAGCAGAGAGGAAACGGGGATTGTAGACATCGCACAGCACTCCCCTGGCAGCAAGCAAATCTGAAACCTCCGCTGCCAGCGGCGCCAGACAGCCAACGCCCACCACCAGAATCTTCGCATCCTGGCGCTGACGCAGAAACACCCCCCGCCCTGGCTGCAAGGGTTCCGGGCTCGACTGGACACAGGCTGCGACATCCTTTGGATAGCGGAGCATGGCAGGCCCATCCAGCTTGAGGGCAAAGTCGACCATCAGTTCCATTTCCGCACCATCGGCAGGAGCCATGAGTACCAGATTGGGCATTGCCTTATACAGGGCAATATCGTAAATGCCCTGGTGGGTTTCGCCATCATCCGCAACCGCACCCGCACGATCGAGCATGAAGAGAACCGGTAGCCTTGCCAGGGCCACATCCTGGAATACCTGATCCAGCGCACGCTGCATGAACGTAGAATAGATGGCTACTACGGGTCTGAGGCCTCCCCTGGCCAGGCCGGCTGCAAAGGTGACTGCATGCTGCTCCGCGATACCCACATCGAAAACTCTCGACGGCATGCGCCTGGAAAGTTCCGCCAGTCCGGTGCCCCCGGCCATGGCTGCCGTAATGGCAACAATACGACTGTCTTCCTGCGCTTTTTGTACAAGGATCGAGGCAGCATGCCGGGTAAAACTCCAGCCGGCTTGCTGTGCACCCTCGGGGACATCAGCACATGCTGGTGCTACGCCATGATAGGTTTCCGGATCTTCCTCGGCATCAGTGACACCCTTGCCCTTGCGGGTGACAACGTGCACCACCACCGGCCGGTTCAGTCTCTTTACCTGTTCGAACACGGCGACCAGCGCCGGAATATTATGCCCATCTATGGGGCCAACGTATTCAAAGCCAAAGTCGACAAAGAGATTGTCCTTGAACACCACAGCCTTCACCGCACGCTTCGCTCGCGTGATGAGCGCATGCAGCGTTTTTCCATAATGAGGAATGCCAAGCACAAGCGCATCAACCCGGGAGCGGAACGATTGGTAGCGTACCGTTGCAGAAAGCCGTGAAAGATAGCGGGACAGTGCCCCCACCGAAGGCGAAATGGACATCCGGTTATCATTGAGCACGATGATGAGCGGCAGTCCCAGATGCCCCGCATTGCTGAGCCCTTCAAGAGCCATGCCAGCGGTAAGACCGCCATCTCCCACTACCGCAATGACTCTGCCCTTTTCGTGGCGCATCATGCGTGCCTGCAGGAGTCCGAGGGCTGAGGATATGGCCGTGGACGCGTGGCCAACAGGGAAAATGTCATGCATGCTCTCCTGCGGCTTGGGAAAGCCGGAAAGCCCGCCTTCCTTCCTCAGCGTATCAAACCGGGCAGCACGACCTGTCAGCATTTTGTGGGCATAGCATTGATGCCCGACATCCCAGACCAGCGCATCCTCGGGGGAATGAAAAACGCGGTGCAGCGCGATGGTAAGCTCGACCACGCCAAGATTGGAGGCATAGTGCCCGCCGTTTCGCGGCACTACCTCTGCAATGCGTCGCCGTATTTCTCTTGAAAGTCTGACAAGATCCCGAAGTGACAGCCTGTCCAGATCACGAGGGCCCTGAATCTGTTCCAGCAAAGACATATCAAGCCAGTATAGCACCGAGCGCAGTGCTTTTTCCAGTCGAGGGCAAGGAAGGGGTGTGGTCTTGTGCCGCTTTCCATTTATCTGCACAATGCACGCATGGAAATCAGAATGAAACTGCTCCACCTCCATACCGTGCTGGGGTACCGGGAGTGCATGTCTCCCTCTCCTGTAGATGAAGCTATGCTCACGAACCTGGCACGCATGCATGGCACCAGTATTGCAGCCTTCCGCTGTGACCAGATGATACGCATGACGGAGGAAGGTCCCAGAATCGACAGAAGCTGTCCAGCCGTCATGATTGCTGCCAGCACTGAGGATCGCACGCATATGCTGCAGCCACTTGACGATCAGCAGAGAACTGCGCCTGAGGGATATGCCGGTACGCTCCTGCTTGAGCGACGGGACTTTCTCTTCTACCAGTGGCGTCATCACGACACTATCGATTTCTGGACCATGGTCGAGGAAGTCATCCGGCAGATCTGGTGGGAAGAAGGCGAACTCAAAGGTGATTTTTTCCTGCGTGTAGTCTACGAGGATGAGAACTTCGGCTACCAGCTCTGGTATCCTATCTGATTACCATATCAAGAAAGAGAAGGCACAGGCCTGCTCTGGAGAGAGCAGGCCTGTGCATGTTTTTCAGCATGCATTCCGAGCCTTGCAGACAGGGGGTATATCCCCCTTCATCGCACACTCAGTTCAGTACGGCATAGATGCGCCGCACACCTGCGCTTGATGACTGCTCCTTGATGATCTTGAATGTTCCCAGTTCTCCGGTGTGCGTCACATGAGGTCCTCCGCACACTTCCTTTGAAAAATCGCCAATGGTATAGACCTTGACGATGGGCTCGTACTTTTCTCCGAACAGCGCAATGGCACCAGAGGCCTTGGCATCCTCGAGGGGCATGATTTCCATGCTGACCGGCAGGTCTCTCGCAATCTGCTGGTTCACGATAGCCTCAACCTGCTCAATTTCCTCTCTGGTCAAGGGAGCAGGGTGCGAGAAGTCGAATCTCATGCGCTCGGCTGTGATATTGGATCCTTTCTGAGCAACATGCTCACCGAGCACCATGCGCAGGGCCTTGTGCAGAAGATGCGTTGCGGTGTGATAGCGGGTCACGATCTCCGAATGATCAGCAAGTCCGCCCTTGAAGACCTGCTCACTGCCGGCACGCGAGAGTTCCTGGTGCTTGCGGAATGCCTCATCGAACCCTGCCCTGTCAACGGTAAGCTGGTGCTCGTGGGCGAGCTCTTCGGTGAGTTCAATCGGGAAACCATAAGTGTCGTAGAGCTTGAAGGCAAGGCGGCCAGGCATGACATGGCTGGCGTTGCGCAGAAGATTCGGCAGCATCTTTTCGAATTCATGCTCGCCTTTCTGCAGAGTCTCGAGAAATTTGCGCTCTTCGCGTTCAAGTTCTTCGAGAATGCGGGCCTGGTTTTCCACAAGTTCGGGATAGGGCTCGCCATAGATATCGATCACCGCCTGTGCGGGTCGTGCAAGGAAGAGTCCGTCGATGCCAAGCTTGCGCCCATGGCGGACTGCCCGCCTGATGAGCCTTCTGAGCACATAGCCCGCCCCGACATTGGATGGAGTGACGGCTTTCGGGTCACCCAGAATGAAGGTCGAAGCGCGTACATGGTCTGCAATGATGCGGAAGCTGCGGTCGATTTCCGGATCATTGCCCTCGGCACCATAGCGCTTGCCCGTGATGGATTCGAGCACGGCCAGAATGGGCGTAAAGGCCTCGGTTTCGTAGACTGATTTCTTGCCCTGGAGCATTGCTACGGTGCGTTCGATGCCCATGCCGGTGTCCACACAGGGATGGGCAAGCGGCTCATAGGTGCCGTCTGCCTTCTTGTTGTACTGCATGAAGACATCGTTCCAGACCTCGAAATATTTGCCGCAGTGACAGCCAGGACGACAGTCGGGCCCGCATGCAGGCTTGCCGGTGTCAACAAACATTTCCGAATCGGGTCCGCACGGGCCGGTCGTGCCTGCAGGACCCCACCAGTTATCCTCACGTGGGAGATAGTAGATGCGCTCTTCGGGAATGCCGAGCGAACGCCAGATAGAGGCTGACTCCTCATCGCGGGGCACCGACTCATCTCCCGCAAAGACCGTCACGGAGATATTCTCTGCAGGAATGCCGAGATATTCCGGGCTGGTGAGGAACTCGAAGGACCAGGTGAGCGCTTCCTTCTTGAAATAATCGCCCAGGGACCAGTTGCCCAGCATTTCAAAGAAGGTGAGATGGCTGGGATCGCCCACCGAGTCGATGTCTCCCGTCCGGATGCATTTCTGATAATCAGTGAGGCGTTTCCCGGCGGGGTGCGGCTCACCGAGCAGATAGGGAACCAGCGGGTGCATGCCGGCAGTGGTAAAAAGCACGGTCGGATCATTTTCCGGAATCAGCGACTTGCCGCTGATCTCGGCATGGCCCCTGGCTTTGAAGAATTCGATGTATTTTCTGCGCAGTTCGTGGATTGTGATCATGGCGATGGGAGTGTACCGAAAAGCATGCTCTGTCGTCAATGAGCATGTCTCTCACCGTCCTGTGGATTCCTGCCGGCTGCGAATACATGAATGGCAGGCTTGCCGTGCCGTTTTTTCTGTCGGGAAGCTTGTAATTGAATAGCCATTCATTTATTATTGCTGATGAAGACCGAGCGGAACCAGTACCTTTCCGGTGCTGGCTGTCCGCAAACCTGGCCTGGAGGTGCAGCATGCGCGTCCTTGTGACCGGTGCCCTGGGCAATGTTGGCTTCAGTGCAGTCAAAGCCTGTCTTGCAGCAGGCCACGAAGTGGTCATGTTCGATCGCCTCACCAAAAAGACGCAGGGGAAAGCCCGTCTGTTGCGAAAGTGGCTTTCGGCAACGGACAGGCTTCGGTGGATACAGGGAGACCTGCTCGCACCAGACTCACTGGATGCCGCGCTTCTTTCCTTTGACGGCCGAGGTCCAGATGCAGTCATTCATCTTGCTGCCATACTGCCACCAGTTTCAGAGAGCCACCCGGAACTGGCCACAAGGATCAATGTCGACGGCACCCGGCTGCTCCTCGATGCCTGCATGGCGCTCCAGCCACGTCCGGCGATCGTGTATGCCTCAAGCATCGCCATTTACGGAGACAGGCTTGCCAGACCATGGATCAGCATCGAAGATGAACTCGCCCCAAATGACCATTACGCACAGACCAAGGTGGCATGTGAACACCTGATCCGCGCATCAGGGCTTCCATGGACTATTCTCCGCCTCTCCTATGTGGTGGCGAGCGATTGGCTGCCTTTTGACCCGCTGCTCTTCGAAGTACCGCCTGCCACAAGACTTGAGGTAGTCCACACGGAAGATGCAGGAAGAGCATTTGCCGCTTCCTGCAGTTGTGATGCTGCACAAGGCATGGTCTTCAACATCGGAGGCGGCAGCGCCTGTCGGACTACGTTCCGAGCCTATCTGGACAGAATCATGAGGGCTATTGGCCTTGGCGATGCGAGCTTCCTTCCGGACTATCTCTTTGCGCGAAATGGTTTTCACTGCGGCTGGTACGCCGATTCGGATAACGCTGAAGCGGTGCTGAGATTCAGAACCCGGACGCTCGAAGACTATTACTCTGAAGTTGCATGGAGGATGCGCTTTGTCAGACCTCTTGTTAGGATTGCATCGTGGCCTGTCAAGACCTGGCTCCGATCACTCAGCCCGTATGATCCCGGAAAGAGGCATCCTCATTCCCGACCACATGCCGCAGAAAGGCGAGAATATCCGCAGCCTTGACATCGAGGCCTGTCCTGGCAGCGATACGAAGCGTTTCAAGCCCTCCGAGCAGCATGACGACGATGCCGGTTCGGTAAATTGCTTGCATTGCTGAAGCTGGAGGCTTCTCTTCCTCCGGGAGGATGTTCCGTCCTATGGCTGAGCCCGCAGCATGAGCTTCCGACTCATGAGCTTCCATGATGAGCGCTCCAAGCTTTTCGAGCTTCTCATCGAGACGTGCTGCAGTCCCTGCATGCTCAAGCAGCAGCATGATAAGATCAACATCAGCAAACAGGCGTGGCAGGGCATCATCAAGCAGGAAGGCAATGGGATCGGTTTTGCGCTCGGCACATCGGCTTAGACCTTCCTCCACCCAGGCTATGAATTCTCCCCAGCCCTCCTCTATGATGCTCGCAACCAGCGCTTCCTTTGAGGGGAAATAGGTATAGATACTCCCGACAGGTATCCTCAGCTCTCTGGCTACGGTAGCCATGGACACCCGGTCTCCTTTTTCTGCGAAGAGACGCTTGGCCGTATCAAGAATAGCTGCCCGCTTTGCTGGTGACTTTGATCGTGGCATAGACAGTCAGCTCAGATTTCCTCAAACACGCCCTGGGCGCGGTTCTTGCGTACATGGTTCCAGTCGAATACACGCCCATTCATGGCGATGTAGACTCCCGGAGGCAGAAGCTGTACCGCAGCGAAGGCGACCCCGAAATTGAACAGCGCATCAGAGCCCTGTATCTTGTAGGGGATCATGGCGCCTGTGAGCACGATGGTCTTATCGAGGCTGGCCGATCCGAGCAGGCGGGCTGTCTCGGTCATGGTATCGGTGCCATGGGTAATGATGATCCGTGCTTCCTCCGCTTTTTCGCACGCGGCCAGGACCGAATGGCGATTTTCATCCTGCATATAGAGGCTGTCGATAAGCTGATTGAGTTCCACTTCCACAGGTGCCGATACGCGCGCGCACTTGAGGATTTCCGGAACATGGGTGTCCCTGAAGGTCAGCTCGCCCTTGATTTCATCATAGTGCTTGTCAAAGGTGCCACCGGTGACAATGACACGGATCCGCGGAATGTTCATGTTTTCCATAATACCATGGAGACGCATGATTGACCAGAGGAATCATTTACCGGCGTCATACGATACAAAACATTTTATTTTATTTAAAAGTAATAAATATTTATAATTTGCAATACTTGACATTCATGCACCTGATGCACGACAGTATTGAAAGGGAATCATGGATGGTATTGCATGGTTCTCTGATACTTTTCCGAGGAGGTCAGCGTAGTGTTGAAAGGTTCGCACAAGTCCGTTTCGTTGCGAAAGGCAACAGCCGGCCTTGCTATTGCAGCCTCGTTCACTATCGCGGTTTTTTTCTTTCTTTCGTCAGCGATAACGTTATTGGAAAAGAATATTGTTTCTGCCAACGTCAATCATGCAAGGTCAAGTATTTTTTTCAGAATCAGGCCCATGACCGAACGGTCTGCAGGAGATCCAATCTCCAGGCTCTATCTTGATCCTGACACCAGAGACAGAGTCGTGAGATTCTTTTCGATTCTGACACAGTCCGAGACCGTCGCAACCGCGATACTCGAGAATTCGATTGAATATAATATTCGCCCCAGCCTGGCATTTGCACTTGCCTATGCCGAAAGCCGCTACAATCCACGGGCGCGTTCGACGAACGGCAGTGGCAGCATGAACAGGGGACTTTTCCAGCTGAACACGGCTGTCTTCAATGATATCAGCGTGCGGGAACTTCATGACCCTTTCAAGAATGCGCTGCTCGGCCTGCGCCATCTCAGAGAGCATCTTGATCAGACTGGTGACGAATTTTCCGCTCTGGCTGCATACAATGCAGGATTGACCAGAGTTGCCAGAGACGGGACCCCAGGCATGACATTTGACTACATCGCCCAGATCACCAGTGTCGAAAAACGCATTCTCGATTTCTTTCTTGCCGATATCGCGGCATCGGCTGCGCTTCGCTGACGAGAGCTCAGGGCCTCAGGCTTCTCGCAAAGAGCCTGAGCGCCTCCTCCAGGCCGGTTGCTTCTTTTCTACCAAGCACGACAAGCCGGAACACCGCCGATTCCACCAGTGCAAAGAACATCTCGGTCGCACCCCTCACCGAGACATCGCTCCGGAACTCTCCCCTGTTGCGTCCATCAATCACAATCGAAGCCAGAATATGCCGCATCCGCACCGTGCGCCTTCGTACCTTCTCATCAGGATCGCCATGGGCAGCCTTGAGCCGAAGCAGATAGTCAAGCACCACGGAAAGGAGCTTGGATTCTTCCTCACAGGCACTTACGACCATCTCGCCAATCCTGACCATTTTTTCTTCACAGGAAAGATTCCCGTCACGCGCGACCGTAGCGATCCGTACTTCTACACTTGCAAGAAACCTCTTGAGGCTTTCGGCGAAAATCTCCTTCTTGTTGTTGAAATACAGGTACAGAATAGTCCGTGTGATGCCGCAGCGTTCTGCGATTTTCTGAAAAGTCGTGTCTTCGTACCCTTCCTCGATGAAGACGTCCAATGCGTTTTCAAGAATTTCCTGTTTTCTTTTTTCATGGGAAATGGGCGCTGACAAAAAGACCTCCTGTGTCTACTTGTCCAGTATAGCAGCAGCTCAGCAGAGGCTCAACATGTCGATGCTGCATACTCAATGCAGGTTGAGAGCGCTCCATCGATGGTATATAGTGGAATCGGGAGAATAATCTATGCCACTGAGAATCAACGCCATATCACGGCGCAGGATCGCACCGCCACGCCGACTCATACTTGAAACCGGCGTCATCGCAGTGCCCGATCCGGCATCAGCCCGCCTTCTCTCTGCACGTTCCGGAATTCCGGCAGGTGATATACGCGCCATGTCGCTCATTGACCAGGCGCATCGACGCATCATGCAACGTTACCGCGAACTTGCGGAAAGTACGCTTGAGGGATTATTCGGCCATGTCGTGACCGATCCTTCCGAAGTGCGGGAGTACCGGCGGCTTCTCATCGAGCTTGTCCATGAATTCCCCCCTCCGTCGGTCTCAAGTGGCATGACCGACGCAGAAAACTGGCTCGACAGTGAGGTGCCTGCAGGCAAGGTCAGCATGCCTGCAAGGGAGGCTATGCTGGAGGAATACCTGCTGCTCAAGCTGAACAACGAGAATCCTGCATGCACGGCCTACCGTGCTCTCTTCGATGACGGAATCAGGGATGATCATGTGCTGCCGGGTTCGCTTGCAGATCGGACAGCCTATGCGCGACTGTTTACAAAATTGGAGCAGGCGCTGGTACTTCCTCTGAAGGTTGTCGAAACCGATCGGGCAGTGTTCGGAGAGGACGTCGCTTCCCTGATCGCCATTCTGCGACAGCCATACCTGCATGCGCCGGCCAGCCTTGAAGCACAGCTGCGGTGGATCGCAGAACACTGGGGTGAGTTTCTTGGAGACTTCAGGCAGGAACTGCTCTCGGGGCTCGACTTGCTTGCAGAGGAGCATGCTCCGCGATTTGGCGGAGGCCCGGGACCGGCACAGCCCTATACTTATCACTCTCTGCGCCATGAGTACGAACGATTCAGCCCGGATCGCTCATGGATGCCTTCGCTTGTGCTGCTTGCCAAGAACGCTTTGGTATGGCTGCATCAGCTCTCGCGCTTGTATGGCAGACCCATCCAGAGACTCGACGAGATTCCTGAAGAAGAATTGCAGACGATCGCCCATCGAGGCATTACCGGCCTCTGGCTCATAGGGATATGGCAGCGAAGTCCGGCAAGCGAACGGATCAAGAAGCTGTGTGGCAATCCCGATGCGGCTGCATCGGCCTACTCGCTCTTTGATTACGAGATAAGCCCTGAAATAGGAGGGTGGGAAGCTCTCGACAGGCTCAGGGAACGCTGCAGGCAGTACGGCATCAGGCTTGCTGCAGACATGGTGCCGAATCATACGGGCATCGATGCAAAATGGGTCCGGGAACATCCTGAGTACTTCATCTCTGCCAAAGAATGTCCCTTCCCCTCCTATACCTTCAACGGGCCGGATCTTTCGAGCGATCCTTCGATCGGCATCTGGATTGAGGACCATTACTATGACCGTACTGACGCAGCGGTCGTGTTCAAGAGGCTGGATCGAAACACTGGCGAAGTGCGCTACATCTATCACGGGAATGATGGCACCAGCATGCCATGGAACGACACAGCGCAGATCGATTTTCTCAATCCGGCAGCCCGTGAGGCCGTCAAGGAACGCATCCTGCATGTTGCCCAGCATTTCAGCATCATACGCTTCGATGCAGCCATGGTGCTTGCACGGCAGCACATTCGCAGACTCTGGTATCCGGCACCGGGTTCCGGCGGCGCCATTCCGTCACGGTCCGACTGGGCCATGAGCGATGAAGCATTCGACAAGGCAATGCCCAACGAATTCTGGCGCGAAGTAGTCGATCTATGTGCAGCGAAGGCTCCTGACACCCTCCTCCTCGCAGAAGCGTTCTGGCTCATGGAGGGCTATTTTGTCCGTACGCTCGGCATGCACCGCGTGTACAACTCAGCCTTCATGAACATGCTCAAGGAAGAGAAGAATTCCCTCTACCGGCTCACCATCAAGAACACGCAGGAATTCGACCGACAGATACTGAAGCGATTTGTGAATTTCCTGAGTAATCCCGATGAAGACACTGCAATAGCGCAGTTCGGCAGGGGCGATAAGTATTTCGGAGTCTGCACCCTGATGGCTACCATGCCGGGACTGCCGATGCTTGCACATGGGCAGATCGAAGGATTTACGGAAAAGTACGGCATGGAGTTCAAGAAGGCCTATCGTGACGAATGGCCCGACCAGGATCTGGTAGCAAGGCACGAACGAGAGATCTTCCCCTTGCTGCGCATGCGCTATCTCTTTGCCGATGTGGAGCATTTCTACCTCTTTGACTGCTGGAAGCCTCACGGCACGGTAGATGAGAACGTTTTTGCCTATACGAATGGGACAGGAAATGCTCGAGCGCTTGTGCTCTACAACAACTGCTGGGAGCGCACCTCGGGCCGCATTCACATGTCCTGTCCCTTTGCAACCAAGACAGCTGACGGCAGCAAGAGGATGGAACGGGTTACCCTGGCACAGGCACTCGGGATTGATCCCTCGCCACAGAGTTACGTGGTAATGCATGAAATGCGCTCCGGCCTCTGGTATGTCTACCGCAGCATGGACCTGGCGACCCACGGATTCGAGGTAGCGCTGGAAGGCTATCAGAATAAAGTATATATCGATATCAGCTGCGTGCATGACACCGAAGGCAGATACGCACGACTGCACGATATCATCGGCAGGCGCGGTGTGGCAGATCTCGATGATGCCCTGCTTGAGGCAGACAGACCGGATCTCTTCCGGGCGCTCCATAACGCCATCAGCAGCATGGAAGTGATGTTCTCCTCATCGCTGTTCGGGTTCTCCAGAAAGGATGCAGTGGAGCGGGCTGCAATTTTTGTAGAGATGTTCCTCTCCCGACTCTGCGAAGCGCTCTGCAGGGAAGAGACGGCACGACCGGCAAGCAAGGCCGGCACCATCGGCAAGTCCGCCCGCCTGCTGGGACATGTCCTTGCGCGTGTGGATGAGATGCCGCAAGCCATCTCCCGTATCCATGGTGGAGAGACAATTGAAGAGCTCCCACGGGCAAGGCTCGCGCTCATCATACTCATTTTTACCCGCGCAATGGCAGAAGCGCTGCAGGAATCGGCGGGAACGGAGAATATCCGCATGCTGCTCGATGAATACCTTATCAGCAAGAAACTGAGAGAATTCGCCAGCTCGGCGTTGCAGGCCCTGCCGCCACGGGAATCCCCGGTGGAGGAGACACTGTCCTTTGTTGATGGCGCTGCCCTGGCCGATATAGCATCAGGACTAGCACTCATATGGGATGCCAAGACACTGGGGAATGCGAGCCCTGCGACGATAACTGGAAGTCTTCTCCATGCTGCCATGCAGGATCCCATGCTCAGAGAGACACTGGGCATCAACAGCTACAGGGGTGTTGAGTATTGCAACAAGGAACGCCTTGAAGCGCTGCTCTCCATGATACCCTGTGCGGCATGGGTCGAGAGGGCTGCCGAAGGGAAACTCGAAGCGTTCGAAACCGAGGCTGAACTCTGGAAAGAGGCAGTGACCTACTGCAGAGACGCAGCCAGGCAGGCTGGGTATAGAACTGAAATCTTACTGTCACTTGTGGCGCAACAGTCATGAACAGAGAAAAGCTACTCGCTGCACTTGCAGAGAGCCCTGCAGGTGAGGATCTGCGCACGCATCTTGCAGATCCGACAGTCCGTTTCGTATTTCCGTCACAGGCAGCGGCTGATTCCTGGAGTATGGTCCTGCTGGAGCATGGTGACGTTCCGGCAATCGCAACAGATCGCTTCCTCGGAGAGGATGCTGCCCTCGACTTGCTGCATGTTCCGCAGTCGGCCGGGTTGCAGAAGATCGATCGCAGTGCAACATGGGCATGGGCTGCCAGTGCGCTGGACCTGTTTCTGAAACAGAAACCGGGCACCCTGCACACCCTCCTCCCCGCGCGGGCTCCATCGGCAGATCTCGCCTCAACGCTTGTCGGCATGCTCCCCTCGATCAGAGCACTTATCAGCTCCACTGGAAGAAGGCTCGCCGGGCAGATCCAGGCGCTGACTGGTGAGTGCCGGCGCCTGAACCTTCCTGATCTGTTCCGTTCCGAGCTCGAAGATTACTGCGAGATAGCTGCACACTACCTGTCCTGGCTGGATGAACATCAATTCTACGATCCCGGTCTGGGATTCGACGGTCATGAACAGGCTGCACTGAAAAGAGGCAGCAGGTTCCGGTGCTACTTCGGCGCGCTCATGACGAAGGGATGCGCAGCGTGCAGTGGAGTGGAGCATGTCGAGTTCGCAGTATCCACCACCAGACCGGATTGCCTGAAATTCGATACCGCACTCGATGAGTATCAATGGATACTTGCGGATATCCAGCGTGCGCTGGATGAAGGGCTTGAACCCCAGGACATCGTCATCGCGATATGCGGCCTTACGCCAGAACATGCTGCATGGCTCGGCGAGATGGCAGCAAGCGCAGGCATTCCGCTCAGTATTCGTCTTGGCAGAAGCCTGATGGCAAGCGCATCAGGCAGAATACTCGCAGCAATTGTTCAGGCTGCACGACAGGGGCTGGACACCTCAGCCATCGAGGCCTTCGCCGCAATTGGCGCGATTCGTGAACGGAGGCCTGACTTCTGGCATTCGCTGCGTAAGGCAGCCCCACAGCTGCGCATACCTTCACCGGCTCCCGATTCGCGCACGATACGAAAACTGTGGGATCAGGCATGCCGCAGCAGGCTGCTTGAGCAGGAAACAGCCCTCACGCTCCAGAGACTGCTGTCAGATCTGGAGGGAGTTGCAGCAAGCACATCGATGCAGGACCTGCGCACCAGGTTGCAGCATTTCCTCAGCACATGGGCACTGACCGGCATGCTGACCGAAGATCCAGTCACCGACCTCACGCATCGCCGTCTCCTGAGCGAACTCGCTCAGCTGCAACGTTTCGATGATCTCTGGCCGGTCAGCGACATCAAGCCAGTGGATCTGGCCATCAGCTACCTTTCCACCGTGCGCTACCTGCCGGAGATGCATGCCAATGCAGTGCAGGTACACGACTACAGCACCACAGAAGGGTATGCCGCGCTCCGCATGTATGTTGCAGGCGCATCGCTTGAGGGATTGCAGCGCTATGCCACCCCTGCAAAGGGGTTGCGCTGGGAACTTGTGACGCTTCTTGAGCTGACTCAGCCAAGGGACCTTGCGAGCTCTCTCCATGCACACCAGGTGGGTCAGACTGTCTTCAGCCATGCGACTGCCGGCTTCAGCGGGTTCGAATCGCCTCATCCTCTGATGCATGCCATAAGGCCTGCTGCAGGCAAGGCATGCACACCGACGTTCGTGGAGCAGCTGCTCTGGGAACAGGTCTGGGCTGGAGATGCTTCCAGCATCATTGGCGACAGCAGGATCCGTATCACGCCGGGACAGCGCCTGCGATTCGAACAGGCAGGCCATGCACTCAGGAAACCAGGATACAATGAGCCATCTCGGCTTTCTGCTGACCTTGTGAACACTGTGCTCAGGCAGACAGCATCACTTGCTGGTGATGTGCCCAGATTCGATCCCCATTCGCTGAAAGAGTATGTTCAGTGCCCCTGCAAATGGTTTGCTGCACGACTGCGACTTGAGGACGAGCTTCCAAAGGATCGAACAGACCTGGTGCTGGGAAATCTGCTGCACCAGACCTATCGCGAATTCGTCACCTCGCTCGACAACTCCTGGCAGGAGCCAGACATGGTCCTGCCTCTTCTGCAGCACGCAGCCAAAACCAGCATGGAATATATCCTCAGAAAGGAAGGTGAAGGCTTCCGGCCTCTGCTGGAGAGCTATCTTGCGTTGGCAGTGCATCGGCTGGGACTGCTCTACCAGTATGAATATGAGCACTTCAGGGATTTCTCAATCAGAAAGTTCGAAATGAAGCTCGAAGCCATGCTGGTTTCCGATGGCGCCGTGCTGGGGGGGCGAATGGATTGCATCATGGAGCGAGAGACTGATGGCGTGCGGGAAGCCGTCATTGTCGATTACAAGAAAAAGACGATCCCCAAGCGCAGAAACCTGCAAATCCTCCAGACCTCTTCTTTCGACGAAGATGACGAGGAAGACAGCAGCACGCTTGAAGAACTGCAAGTGCCCATCTATGCCATGCTGTACAGTCTCCAGGGCGGGTTGCCTGCAGCTGCTCTCTATCATTCCATTGAGAATAACGAGCAGATTTTCTATCTGAAGCCCGCGACACCAGGATCAAAGGAGGCATTGGAGTGCGCTGAAACCCTTGCGGCAGCAGAACGCGCCATTCGCTCACTGGTAAGCAGGAGTGTCTCGCTCCTGAGAGAGGGGCATCTGCTCGATCCTGCATTCGAACGTACGAGCTGCAGAAACTGCAGCTTCGAACCACTGTGCCGGTACTGGTATTTTTCGGAGTTCTGATCATGGACATGCCGCCACTTCTTGCCCGGCTTGATGCCTCCCAGCTCGAGGCTGCCACTGTCGATACTACTTCGGTTGTCACCGCGGGTGCAGGCGCAGGCAAAACCAGTACGCTCGCTGCGCGCTGCCTGCATCTGATGCTGGAACGCAACATTCCTCCACAGGAGCTGCTCGCCCTCACCTTCACCAGAAAAGCAGCCACTGAAATGTTCTCAAGAATCTTCGAATCATTGCTTGAGGGAGGTGAGCGCTTCCGCGATCTCGCACTCAGCATCGCCGACAGTCATATTCAGACCCTCGATTCCTTCTGCAGGGAAATCGTGGCAGATGCTGCTGCCGATTATGGATATACCCGCCAGTTCCAGATTGATGAACCGCGTTGCAGAGAGCTCGCCGGCAGTATTGCGACCAGGTATGTGCTCGAACATCGGCATGAGCCCGGGCTCAAGGAATATCTGGAGGCCTTCGGACTCGACAAGGTCATTGAATCACTCTTTGCATCCTTCGGCAGTGAGCTTGTTGCGCCTCACTGGAAGGGCACACAGCGATGCAGGCAATGGGCGCGCGCAGCGCACAATACTCTGCTGGCGCTGGCCGAACAATACATCAAGAAGGCTCGTACGCTTACATCCAGGATTGTGGAACTCGGAGAGGAAGTCTCAAACCCCAAGGACGGCACCAGGGCTGCCATAGAGGCTGCCAAGGCCCTCCTTGAAATCATCGCAACCGAGGGCGGAAATCTGGAAGACCTCGGTTCTTTCATAGAGACATGGAATCCCTCTGCCCTCGACATGAGAAAGGTAGGTAAAAACGACAAGGAACAGGAAATCAAGGCACTGGTCTGCCAACTGTTCAAGAATAATAGCAAAGGAGCTGAAGCGACGCATCCGGTCATGGACATCCTTATCCCGCTCCATGCGCTCTATCGCTTCCGGGATCAGTATGAGCG
>JAOABY010000038.1 GCA_026418115.1 Spirochaetaceae bacterium
CGCTTGCGCAGAAGCAGTTCAATGCTGGTGCCTACATCATCTTCCATGCCGCTGGCGGTACCGGCAACGGCATGATCAAAGAAGCCAAGGAGCGCTCTCAGAAGGGTGATATCCGCTGGGCAATCGGTGTCGACAAGGATCAGTACAACGATGGTGTGTACGGCGGCAACAAGTCGGCGGTGCTCACCTCGATGATGAAGCGTGTCGACGTCGCTGCCTACGAGGTCTGCAAGATGACCATGAATGGCAAGTTCCCCGGTGGCCAGGTGCTGGTCTTCACCGTGGCCAACAAGGGTGTCGGCATCCCCGAGAAGAACCCCAACCTCTCCAACGATATCATTGCCAAGGTGAAGGAATACGAGGCCCTCATCGCATCCGGCAAGCTCAAGGTTTCCGAGGTTCCTGGAAAGTAAGCTCAGGGAAGTGCAGTATCAGAGGTATCTGAGAAGCATGAAGGGGCTGCCGCAGGGCAGCCCCTTCTTTTTTGCAGTATGGAAATTCCGGGTACGGCCGTATGAAAACAACGTAAGGCGGCTTACTGCCGGTGCACCATCCCGGCCCGGTGCCAGTCTGGTGTTACACAGGCGCTTTCCAGAACTGCGTGAATACCTCCGCCGCTGCTTCGAGTACGCGGGCCAGTGCCTCATCATCAATCCAGTAATGGGTCACCAGTCTGAATACGCCAAGTTCGGGTGGATTGATGAGTATGCCTTTCTGCCGGAATGCCGCCACTATGGCGTCCGCCGTGACTGGATCGGCTGCAGGAGCGTATCTGAAAAAGACCATGTTGATGTCAACTTCCGAGGGGGTAACCTCGATGCCGGGTATCTCGGCCAGTGACATGGCAAGCGTGCGAGCCCTCTGATGGTCCTCACCCAGCCTGCCGGTCATGTCTCTGAGCGCAAGAATGCCGGCTGCTGCCAGGATGCCTGCCTGCCGCATGCCGCCACCCATGATCTTTCTCTTTCTGCGGGCCTGCGCAATGAAAGATGCCGGACCTGCCAGCAGGGAGCCTATGGGGGCGCACAGACCCTTGGAGAGACAGAACATGACGGAATCGGCACAGTCGGCGATCATGCGCGCATCGACTCCCAGCGCAGTTGCGGCATTGAAGAGCCTGGCTCCATCGAGATGTACCCGCAGCCCGTGGTCTCTCGCCACCTTCTGCACCTTTCGCATCACCTCGAGAGGAACCACACGTCCGGAGGAATGAGCGTTTTCCATGCAGATCAGGGAGGTTGGCGGATAATGGATATCATCGCCGCGGATTCGTGCCGCTATGGCTTCGGAGTCCAGCCTCCCATCAGGTGCAGGGATCGGCCTGAGATTGACGCCGGCAATGATGGCGGCAGCACCTGCCTCATGCTGCACAATGTGCGATTCTTCTCCCACTATTACTTCCGAGCCTCGAGGACACCATGTGAAGAGGGCAAGCTGATTGCCGAAAGTGCCTGAAGGTACAAAAAGCGCAGCTTCCTTGCCGGTTATCTCCGCACCGAGCTGTTCGAGCGCGAGCACTGTGGGATCATCACCATAGACATCATCGCCGACCTCTGCCGAGGCCATGGCTGCCCGCATGGCATCCGTCGGCCAGGTTACCGTATCGCTTCGAAGATCAATCATGGCCCCAGTCTAAGTCAGAACCAGCCTCGCCGCAAGGTTCATGAATTTCTAACAGGAGTCATGGAAAACCTTAACAAAGCTCATGTAAGTTTGGCTCGTCACGCTACCGGCGCGGCGCGCCCAATATGGCGCAGGGAACCCGCATTCGAGCGGAAATGAAACATGCAGATGCATGGCACTATCCGGCTGCGATCGGGATGCGTGTTTTCAAATGGAAGCAAGCCTCTCTGCACACTGCAGAGACTCATGGGAGGATCACATGAAAAGAAGCGCAAGGATCGCGATCGTTGCGATGTTCGCAGCGATGCTGTTCGGAATTGCAGGGACTGCCGGAGCCCAGACGCTTCTGGGAGCAGGAGCTTCGTTCCCTGCACCGGTCTATACCAAGATGTTCGATGCCTATAACAAAGCCACCGGCGTCAAGGTCAATTATCAAGCGATCGGCTCTTCGGGCGGTCTCAAGAACATCCAGGACAAGGTTGTTGATTTTGGCGGTTCTGATTCCTTCGTGAAGGATTCGGACATGGGAAAGTACAGCGCTCCCATTGTTCATGTTCCCACGGTACTTGGAGCAGTCGTGATCGTCTATAATCTCCCCGGCAACCCTCCACTCAGGCTCACAGGCGAAGTCATTGCAAATATCTATCTTGGCAAGATCACAAAGTGGAATGACAAGGCAATAGCCGATCTCAATCCCGGCATCAAGCTGCCGGCCATGGATATCGTCCAGGTATACCGCTCCGACGGTTCAGGCACTACCTTCAACTTTACCGCCTATCTGTCCGCTGTTAGCCCGGAATGGAAGCAGGTTGTGGGCAATGCCAACTCGGTACAGTGGCCTGTTGGTCAGGGTGCTGCTCAGAACGCCGGTGTGGCCGGCATGGTCAGGCAGATTCCCGGAGCCATCGGCTATGTCGAACTCGCCTATGCCCGCCAGAACAACATGCCTGTCGCCACAATCAGAAATGCTGCAGGCAACTGGATCGAGCCGAACCTCTCCTCGATCTCTGCTGCAGCAGCCGGTGCGTTCCCTGCAGATACCCGCATACTTCTCATGAATACCGATGCCCGCGAGGGATATCCCATCAGCGCACTCACCTGGCTCATCGTGTATCGCGAGCAGAGCTATGGCAATCGCACCAGAGAGCAGGCCAAGGCTCTTGTTGATCTGCTCTGGTGGATGATCCATGACGGACAGGCGTACGCCGAGCCTCTTGATTATGCAAAGCTCCCCGCTCCCGCAGTCAAGGCTGCCGAAGCGATCATCAAGAGTATTACCTGGAAGGGTGAGCCACTCCTGAAATAAATAACCGGGAAAAAGTGCAGAGGCGTCTCTCGGGGCCGGTGCTCGATACCGGTTCCGGGAGACGCCCTGAAGATTTCCAGATCATGGATGGAAGGGAAACCAGAACAGGGAAGACTGATGCCATGAATGACAAGCGTTTTGAACGAGTGCTGGCGGCAGCGGCTGCTGCCGTAATCCTGCTCTGTGCAGGTTTTCTGTTGACGCTCGCCCTTGATGCGACTCCAGTGATACGGCAGGAAGGCGCGGCTTTTCTCTATGGTACTCAGTGGAATCCTGTCACCGCACGCTTCGGTGCCTTGCCCTTCATCGCCGGTACCGTGCTTACCTCGATACTGGCACTCGCAATTGCTCTGCCTCTGTCGTTGGGTACCGGTATTGTGCTTGGCGAATATCTGAGGGATTCAAGACTTGGAGCCTTGCTCAATGTCATGGTCAATCTGCTGGCATCGATTCCCTCGGTCGTCTATGGCCTGTGGGGTATTGCAGTAGTGATACCCGCTGTTCGGTCGCTGGCGCTGCTGGTAGGCGCGCCGCCCTATGGCTCGGGTATCCTGTCTGCATCTCTCGTTTTGTCGATCATGATTGTGCCTTATATGTCTTCGCTCATCAGGGAAGCGCTGCGCTCGATACCTCCCGGGTTGAGGGAAGGTGCGTATGCGCTTGGCATGACGACTTTTGAAATGGTTGGCGGTGTCGCGCTTCCGCATGCGCGCAGCAGCATTATTGCAGGTGTTCTTATTTCATTCAGCAGGGCACTCGGAGAAACCATGGCTGTCACCATGCTCATCGGCAATGCCACCAGGATGCCGACCTCTCTCTTTTCTCTTGGCAATTCGCTGGCAAGTGTCATCGCATCCCAGTTCAACGAGGCTGCCAGTGATGTGCACCGATCGGCGATGATGGGGCTTGCCCTCATTCTGCTGTTCATCACGCTGCTTGCCGGGTGGACCGGCAGAAAGCTCATGCACAGGAAGGTGGACTGACATGAATCGGAGTATTGCTGCTGCAGCAGGCGAGACTGTTTTCCGTGATACGTATCAGCCCAGAAGTCTGCGAAACAGCATGTTCAAGGTAATGGTTACCATGCCTGCCGTACTGATACTGGCGCTCATGGTATTCATCGTGGTGCAGGTGCTGTTCAATGGAGCAAGAGCCCTGAATCTGGAATTTCTGATTGCAGAGCAGCGTCCATTCGGCGAACCAGGCGGCGGGGTAGTGCAGGCCATTGTAGGTACCCTCATGCTCATTGTCATTGCAACCCTGCTCTCCTTTCCACTCGCCCTGCTTGGCGCTCTTTTCCTTCACCTCGAATCCGGGCGAAGAAGCGCGCGGATTCTGGAAGGGGCGATCAATATGCTGCAGGGTATTCCTTCCATCGTGGTGGGCGTAGTGGTGTACCGCTGGATCGTGGTACCCATGAAATCGTTTTCAGCGCTTGCTGGAGGTGCTGCACTCGCCATTATCATGCTGCCCCTCCTGGTGGGTATGATGCGTGAGGCTCTGCGGCTGGTTCCGGCGTCCTATATGGAAGCTGCCCTTGCACTTGGCGCTCCTCGCTGGCGCGCGGTAGCAGGCATCATAGTGCCGGCAGCCAGAAGCGGCATTATCGAGGCGCTCGGCCTGGGTATCGCCCGTGCAGCAGGTGAAACTGCACCTCTGATGTTTACTGCATTCGGGAATCCATTCCTGAGTGTTTCTCTGCGTGGGCCGGTCGCTGCGCTGCCTCTGGTAATCTACGAATATATAAAAAGCCCCTATGATGACTGGCATCAGAAAGCCTGGGGAGCTGCCTTTCTGCTGATGGTCTTCGTGCTCAGCCTGAATCTGGTCATCTCTGCCAGAAAGAACCACATACGGTAAATTTGCCTCCTGCAATACTGGCGAAGGAACCCCTGTGATGGTATACTCAAACTTCATCCAGAATCAGGGGGTTGCAGGTGTCGTATATTGTGGAAATGCTCCACATCACCAAGGATTTCCCCGGTATCAGGGCAAATGACGACATTACTCTCCAGATAGAAGAACGTTCGATTCATGCCCTGCTCGGTGAGAACGGTGCGGGGAAATCGACGCTGATGAGCATTCTCTTCGGACTCTACCAGCCTGATGGCGGCACCATACGGGTTCGCGGCAGGGAAGTGAAAATCAGCGATCCCAATGTTGCCACCTCACTCGGCATCGGTATGGTACACCAGCATTTCAAGCTGGTGCACAACTTTACGGTTACCGAGAATATTGTGCTCGGCATGGAACCGCGCAAGGGCCCCATCATCGACATCCGCGAGGCGGAAAAGAGAGTTGAGGAAATTTCAAAACTCTACGGGCTTGCGGTAGATCCGCGCGCCAGAATCGAGGACATTTCCGTAGGCATGCAGCAGCGCGTGGAAATTCTCAAGATGCTCTATCGCAATGCGGAAATCCTCATTTTCGATGAGCCGACTGCGGTGCTCACACCTCAGGAAATACATGAGCTCATGCAGATCATGCGCAAGCTCGTCACCGAGGGCAAGACCATTCTGCTCATCACCCACAAGCTCAAGGAGATCAAGGAAGTCGCCGACGTGTGTACCGTGTTGAGACGTGGCAAGCTCATCGGCACTGTTCCAGTCTCCGAGACTTCGGAAGCCCGTATGGCTGAAATGATGGTCGGCCGGCAGGTGAGTTTCCATGTGGAAAAATCGCCTGCTAGGCCTGGTGCAACACTGCTCCGCATCGAGCATCTCAATGTGAAGACTGCCAAGGGAGTGCTTGGCGTCAGGGATCTCTCGCTCGAGGTGAGGGCGGGAGAGGTGCTTGGCCTCTGTGGTATAGAAGGGAATGGACAGACTGAGCTTGTCCAGGCGATCACTGGCCTCACCAGACCGGAGTCAGGGAGGATTTTACTGCGAGACAGGGATATTACGCATCTGTCCATAAAGGAACGGACTGATGCCGGCATAGGCCACATACCTGAAGACAGGCAGAAACATGGTCTTGTGCTGGATTTCACGCTGGGCGAAAACTTTATCATTCACAATTACTACGAACCGCCATTTGCCCGCTACGGTATCTTGAACAGAAAGAAAATCCAGGAGAATGCGGAAAGGCTCATCAGGGAGTTTGATGTTCGGTCAGGCCAGGGCGCGTTGACTGCTGCCCGCTCAATGTCCGGCGGCAATCAGCAGAAAGCCATTGTGGCCAGGGAGATCGACCGATCACCTGATGTCTTCATCGTTGCACAGCCAACGCGCGGGCTCGACGTGGGGGCGATCGAGTATATCCACAAACGTATCATCGAGGAGCGCGACAAGGGGAAGGCTATTCTGCTGGTATCTCTGGAGCTTGATGAGATCATGGATGTATCGGACCGCATTGCAGTCATCTATAACGGCAGCATTGTGGCGATTGTCGATGCAGCCTCTACCGATGAAAACCAGCTCGGCTTGATGATGTCGGGCGCCTACAGGCCTGCCACGGCCGCTGCTGCACAGGAATAAAGGAGGAACTGGCATGACTGCACGAAGAGAAAAGATCGTCCTTCCTCTCATCGCCGTACTCCTGGGCTTCCTGCTCGGTTCGATCATCGTGATCGCCACAGGCAGATCGCCACTCGCAATGATCGGAGCCATCGTGAAGGGCTTCACCGGTATTGATCTCCTCAATCCGGATGTGCCTTTCAACCCGCGCTACATCGGCGAGTTCATCATTCAGGCGATGCCCATCATTCTCACGGGTTTGGCTTTTGCGTTTGCATCGCGAACCGGCCTGTTCTCCATTGGTGCCGAAGGGCAGCTCATGATGGGCTCCCTGGCGGCCACCGCAGTCGCACTGCTGGTGAAGGCTCCCAAGGTGGTACATCTTCCGCTGGTGCTGCTGGCAGCCATTCTTGCCGGCGCGCTCTGGGGAGCAATCCCTGGTTTGCTCAAGGCTGCATTCAATGTCCATGAAGTCGTCGTGACGATCATGATGAACTACATCGCGCTGCATGTGAACAACTACACCATTCTCAACATCTTCGGAAGCGTGGACAGAATCAAGACCGCTCCCTTTGCGCCAACTGCGCTGCTGAAGGATCCCTGGCTGGAGAGCATCACCAACGGCTCAAGACTCAACTGGGGATTCATTCCTGTCATTCTGGCTTTGCTGATCTTCTCCTTTATCATCAACAGAACAACCTTCGGCTTCTCGCTCCGTGCGGTGGGCTACAACAAGGAAGCTGCCCGCTACGCAGGCATGAAGGTCAATCGCAACATTGTAGCTTCGATGATGATTGCAGGCGCCTTTGCCGGTCTGGCGGGAGCAGTGATCACGGTCGGCACCTTTACCTTCGGGCGCGCACTGCCCAGTGCGGAAGGGTATGGCTTTGATGGCATTGCGGTAGCCCTTGTGGGAGGCAATGAGGCACTCGGTATTCTGCTGGCCGGCATGCTGTTCGGCGGTCTAAAGGCTGCACAGCCACTGATGCAGTCGCAGGGTATTCCGCGTGAGATTGCCGGCATCATCCAGGCATCCATCGTGCTGTTTGTGGCCATGAAATTCGGTATCAAGATGGTGCTGCAGAAATTTGAGAGAAAGCAGGCACCCAGCACGGAAGGGGATCGCGTATGACGTTCGAAATGCTCCTTCAGATGTTCCCTATCGCGCTTATGTTCGCAGCGCCCATCATTCTTACTGCGCTGGGCGGGCTGTTCTCCGAACGCTCAGGCATCGTCAATATCGCCCTGGAAGGTATCATGATGGTTGGCGCCTTTACGGGCGCTACTGTCACGGTGCTGCTTGAGGAATCCACGCCGGCTGCAGCATGGTATGGCCTTCTCGCAGGTCTGGCTGCTGGTCTGGTATTCAGCATTCTGCATGCTGTCGCAAGCATCAACCTCAAGGCCGATCAGGTTATCAGCGGCACGGCGCTCAACATTCTGGCAGGCGGACTTACGGTCTATCTCTGTCAGATCATCTTCCACCAGCAGCGCACCAGGGCTTTCTCCAATGGCATCCAGAAGATGACGGTTCCCCTGCTCAGCAGGATTCCTGTGCTGGGACGCATGCTCTTCATCGAGAACTATCCCACGATATACATAGCCGTAGCTGCCGTGCTGCTGACCTGGTTCGTGGTATACAAGACACCGCTGGGACTCAGGATGCGTGCCTGTGGCGAGCATCCACAGGCTGCAGCCAGCATGGGTATCAATGTCTATCGCATGCGATACTTCGGTGTGCTGGTGTCGGGAGCGCTTGGCGGGCTTGGTGGAGCGGTGATGGTGCTGACGGCTGATATTCAGTACACGCTTGTCTCGATCCATGGTACTGGCTTCATCTCTTTGGCATCTCTGGTGTTCGGCAAATGGAATCCCTTCGGGGTGCTGGGGGCGGGGCTGTTCTTTGGTTTTTCCACTGCCCTGAGCTTCTATGCCAAGGATATTCCCCTGCTTGCCAGTCTTCCTGGCGAGTTCTTCTACATTCTGCCGTACCTGTTGACCATCGTGGCGCTGGTGGCCTTTGCTGGCAAATCGGTAGGCCCGAAGGCTGCAGGCGAAATCTACGATTCCGGCAAACGCTGAGCGCACACCGGGAAAGGGCTGCACTGTGATACGACTCACCAAAAAGATTTTCGACGATCTTGCCATACTGATGATGGGGTTCGGCCTCCTGATCGGGATCGTGTTCCCATTCTTCATTGTGCTGCTGGGAGTGCCGGGCAGTATCGCATTCCGCTGGTGGTTCTTTCTGGTCTGCATTCTGGCCGGCATCATCGTAGGCGCAGTGAATATTGTTCTTGCGCGTACGATTGTGGGTAGAAGGCTCACTACCATGGCCGGGAAAATGCAGTATATCGGCTCCTTCCTTGCGGAACACCCGCAGGAGGAGATCATTGCCTCCTGCTCGCCCGAAAAATGCCTCATCGAGCGGGATTCGGATGACGAGCTCGGCGAGTGCGTCGACTCCTACAATCGCCTTGTGGCATCGCTTTATCAGTCTTTCCGCAAGGAGTCCATGGTCAAATCCTTCTCAAGGATTCTGTCTGGCAGACTGGAGCTCGACGACCTGGCTGCAAGCGTGCTACCCTCGCTCATGCAGCATGTCGGGGCGGAAGCAGGAGCGATCTTTGTCGAGGACAATGGAGAACTGATCCCCAAAGCATGCCACCGTATTCCCGATGCAGCAGCTCTGGCAAAAAAAGATCTGGTGGCCAGTTCGTTCAGCCGTGGTAGGCGGACGGTGGTGGAGGTCCCCGAAGGGGTTACGATCGAAGGAGCGCTGGTGGATTTCAGACCTGCGGCTATCGTGCTGGAACCCATACGCTATCTTGAAGTGACCATCGGCATGCTGGTGCTGGCGTTCGCAAAACCGGTACAGTCCGAATCCCTTGAAGTGCTCGATCTGTTGAGTGATTCGCTGGCAGTAGCGATGAAGAACTCTCTGACGTATGACCAGCTGCAGAGGCTTGCGGCCAATGATTCTCTGACCGGGCTGTTCAACCGGCGATTCGGCATGGCACGCCTGCAGGAGGAGTTCGGCAGGGCGGTCAGGAATAATGCGCCACTCGGTGTGTGTATTTTCGACCTTGATCATTTCAAGAGCATCAACGATACCTATGGGCACCAGGTCGGAGACAAAGTGCTGGTACACTTTGCACGCATTCTCAAGAGCGCCCTGCGGGAAGGCGACGTGTCTTTGCGCTATGGCGGGGAGGAATTCATGGCGGTGCTACCAGGTGCCTCGCTGACAGATGCCTACCAGATCGCGGAGCGGATCAGAAGGATGGTGGAAGATGCTGCATTCCAGTATGGCCCCCAGACGATCCGCCTCACCGTGTCCGGGGGAGCAACGAGCTGGCCTGATTTTGATGCCTCATCGCCTGAGGCGCTGGTGAGACGCGCAGACGAGTCTCTGTACTCGGCAAAGCAGTCTGGAAGGAACAGAATTACTGTTCTATAATGCGAATATCCGGAAATGGCCGGCGCCGAGGGGCATGGCGTCAGGGGAGCACGCGATGATCGATGTGAATGCATTGCAGCAGTATTCGCTGTTCGGGGGAGTGAGTCCCGAACAGATAGAGCAGATACGACCTCTGCTTGGGTCGGCGCATTTCGAGACTGGTGAATGCCCGCAGCATGAAGGCGAGCCAAACGACAAGATTTCCTTTATCATAAGTGGCGAAGTCGATATCGTGAAGAAAGGCGTGGTCATCGCGCATCTCAGGGAGGGCGAAACTTTTGGCGAGATGGAACTGCTGGACATCATGCCGAGCATCGCTACCGTACGGGCGACCACGCCGCTGGAAGTTGTCACCATTTCCAACCGCGCACTCTACGAAATCTCCAAGAGGGACCTCAAGACCTTCTCGATGCTCATCATGAACCTTGCACGCGATCTTTCGCGCCGGCTGCGGCGCATGGACGAGCTGATGTGTGAGGATGACGGGAAATAATCAGGTGCATGCTCAGCACCACAGGGCTGCATACATGGTCAGGGAAGGTCTGCCGGGGACGGGCATCGAACCCGCACGCCGCTTGCGCAGCAAGGGATTTTAAGTCCCTGGTGTCTACCTGTTCCACCACCCCGGCATCTGCGTCGAGCATTCTAGCCAGCCTGCAGGCTCAACGTCAAGAAAGAGCAGTATAAAAAAGGCGGCAACCTTCGGGGCGCCGCCTTTGCCATTTCTGCAGGGGATCCGGTCAGAATCCCGCAACCATCGTGAATGCGATACTGTTGGTGGTATAGCCATTGCCCAGCTGGCCGTCCTCATTGAGGCCGGCTGCCCAGGCGCTGCCATCGGTACGGATGACCAGGGTGTGTGAGCCGCCACGCTGAAGCTCGCCCAGTCCAGGCTCCGTGCGTCCCTGTGCGCTCACCTTGCTGACATTGGAGAGCACGAGCACTGGGGTTGACTTCAGACCGGTTATGCTCTGCGCGCCGAGCTGGCCAACAAGATTGCAGCCCGTTGCATAGAGGGTATTGTCGGTCATGAGGATCATGGTGTGCTTGTCGCCGGCACTGATGGAGTGTACTGTCTTGGGGGGTAGCAGCATCTGCTGCCAGGTCGTGTATTGACCGCCGGCAGAACCTTTTCCAAGCTGGCCATAGTCGTTCAGGCCGGTGCCCCAGACGGTTCCGTCATCGAGCAGCACCAGAGAGTGGTAGCCGCCAGCTGCAATGCTGACCACCTTGCCGGCGATATTGGTATCGGTGACTTCTGTGAAATTGATACGTTGCGTTATGTCGCCAAGCCCAAGTTCGCCTTCGCTGTTCATACCTGTGGCGTACAGCTTGTTTGTCGTGGTTCGAACAAGTGTGAAGAATCCTCCTGCGGAGATGTCAGCTATCGCATCTGCAGGAACATCTACTACTTTCCAGGGGGTCTTCACATCGCCAACTGGTGTGGTCCCAAGCTGGCCATGATCATTCTCTCCAAAAGCCCATAGCTCGCCATTAGTCTTGAGGACGATTGAGAAATAAGCTCCTGCGGCGATTTTCTGAACACCCTCCATGACCTTAGCAGGGACCAGGCGGTCGGTAGTATCTCCCAGGCCAAGCTGGCCGCGTGAATTGTCACCGACTGCATACAGATCTCCATTCGTTTTCAGAATCAGCGTGTGGCGCGCTCCTGAGGCAACAGCTGCCACATCAGTCATGATCTGGGTTGGAATGGAGCTATCAGTGGTGCTGTTATTGCCAAGCTGGCCCTGGCTGTTGTCTCCCGTTGCGTAGAGTGTCCCATCTGCCTTGAGGAGAAAACTCTGGAAGCCTCCTGCGAACACATCAGCATAGACGGGAATGGTGCCGGTGATGGGCGTGATGCTGATGGGACGGACTGGACGGTAGCGGATCTCAGATGTCTTTGGGACGGAGACAAGCGCTGGCGCACTCCCACTCAGATTGACCTTGTAGACATTATCGGGATCGACTGCAGTTGAGGTCCAGTAATCAGTACCCCAGAAATCGAATTCGTCTCTGTTATGAAACACAAATGACAGCATGCCCGTTGCCACCGACTCTGCAGGCACCTCCCAGTCATCCTTGCCATTCCAATCGAACGTGGCGGCGTGATTGAGAACGTACTGCCAGTCTGCTACGGGGCCATCTTCTTTCGCTACCTCGTAGTAAATATTATTGGCCTCATCAAAATACAGAATGTACCCGCCGGTCGGCCCCCAGTTGAGGCTGGGGATCGGCACATAGGACTGGCGCCAGCCAGGCTGCGCATAGATGCTGATCTGGCCTGAACCGGAAGAGGTCTGCGCCCAGCCCGAGTAGAGATGTTTGCCTGTGCTGTCGACTCCATAGGCAACCAGCGTCACGGTAGTGCCTTCCACATAGCCAGTGACATTCACGGATCCACGCCATGCATTGCCAACCTTGGTGAGCTGCACAGCGAGAGGATCATCTGCAGATGGAGTGGTGGGCGTATAGATGCTTCGATCGGACGCATTGAATACCTTGACATATACCTTGTCCACCAGCGGATCCGTGCCTATGCCTCTGGCTCCTGCCGCGCCAGTGGCAGGGGGCAAGAATTCCGCTTCAAATGTTCCTTCTTTGTTCTGTGCTGGTCTCTTTTCCTGAAAACCCAGGGTGCAGCTTGCAAGCAGCGCTGCAATCATGAAAAGCCATACCACAGTATGCATCAGCTTTTTTCCAGTATTCATGGTATCTCCTTGTGCTCTGCACAGGCCTGGTTCAGCCAACTATGACACTGATGTCGTACAGATCGTCCCTGCTCGCATCCGGAATGGAGCCCAGTTGGTCGAGAGAAGGGGATTCATAGTGTTTCATCAAAGGTGTCTGTTCCCTGTCTGTCTGTTCGATTGATCGCTTATGTTCCATATCTTCACTCCTTGTCTCTTGATTCCATGATCAGAATCCCGTGATGAGCACTGGTGGGTTTCTGTCCACATTGGTGCCATCTCCCAGCTGACCCCAGTAGTTGTAGCCCATGGCCCAGAGGCTATGGTCATTCTTGATAATCACGCTGTGCCTGCCTCCCATCTGGTCCTCAGGAACAATTGTTGAGAACCCTCCAATCCCGAGTGCATGTACTTCAGTGGTGATCTGGATTGGTGCAAGCTGATAGGGCTGAGGAGCAGTATTCACGCCAAGCTGCCCTCGTGCATTGTCGCCTGTGCCATACAGCGCACCATTGTCGAGCAGTATCAGCGTATGTTTGCGCCCTGCAGCTACCTTCTGTACATTGCCGGGAATTGCTGGGGGGGAAGTGATCTGTGTCCATGTGATCACACTATCCGGATCCGGTGTATTGAATCCGAGGCCCAACTGGCCAACATCATTGCACCCGACCGCCCATACTGTCTTATCCTGCTTGATGACCAGGGTGTGGTAGCCACCGCATACTACTGAGCCGATTGAAGAGATGGTCGTGACTTGAGCCATCCTCTGCGGGCTGGAAGAGAATCCAAGGCCCAGCTGAGAGTAGTTATTCAAACCGGTTCCATAGAGGGTGCCGTCGACCTTGAGTATCATGGTGTGCCGCTCGCCGGCGCTCACCGCTGCTACATTGCTCGTGACAAAGGTTGGAGTGGTGAAAATGATCTGTATGGTGTTGTCGAGCCCAAGTTCATAATTTTCATTATTGCCAGCTGCATAGAGGTTGCCTGCATTGTCCAGGAAGAAGCTCTGTTTCTGGCCTGCGGCAATCGCCACAATATTGACAAGCCCCGGTATCTGGGTTGGCGAGGTTCGTGTCGTCGTATCTCCCAGCCCTAGCTGACCCGCAGAGTTGTCGCCCATGGCCCACACAGTGCCATCTTCTTTCAGAACGAGGGAGTGCAGCGCGCCTGCTGCCACAGCCTTCACCCCGGACATGACAAACTGCAGTGTGTTTTTGTTGTCATTATTGCCCAGCCCGAGCTGGCCGGTATTATTGCCTCCCGTGCCATACAGCGTGCCATCTGTTTTCAGCACAAGAGTGTGGAAACCGCCAATGGCGACCTCCTGCACCGTGGAGCCTGATGGGATTGACCGCACGGGGATATAGTTGATTGCTACTGTTTTTATTGTATTTCCAAGACCACCATTCAGCAGATAGACTGCACGGGAAGGGTCACCTCCTGCTTCGGTAGAGGTCCAGTATCCGGAATCCTGCATGAAACCGAAATCGGATGGCGTCCCCATCAAATTCAGGTTCTGGAAGATTCGCAGGATGAGAAGCTGATCGGGGAGAGACCAGTCAGTGGCGCCCCCCTGCACGTAGGCATCCGCACCAGCCATGGCCTGATCCCAGGTGGCATTTGCCCCCTGTGAAGGCGCGAGTTCATAATAGGTACTGGTTTCCTGATTGAAATACGCAATGTACCCGCCGCTGGGCCCCCAGTTGTTCGAAGCACTACCAACCATCGACTGCTGCCAGCCTGGCTGGGTGGCAATCAGGACCTGTCCGCTTCCTGAAGCAGCAAGCCCAAGCCCTGAGTACAGATGTCTGCCATCGCTGTCTACCGCATAGGCGACCAGCATGATGGAGCCGCCCGAGTAATCCGAGAATTGTATGCTGCCTTTCCAGACGTTTCCTACTTTCTGGAGCTCGACAGCCTTGGGCTCAGTCAGGGAAACATTCAGGCCGGTCGGCGTGTATACCTGTCGTGTCGTTACATTAAAACCTTTGACGAACACCTTGCTCACAATGGTGTCGGTACCGGCGCCTCGTGCACCTGGTATGCCCGGAAGATTCAGCTGAACTGTCAGAGCATCACTCGAGTGCCCTGGTTTCTGTGCCCAGAATGAACATCCTGCGAGCATGACGAGAACCAGTGCCACAGCCAGACCGACATGGAATTTTAGCCTCATTTTCTTGCTGCCTCCCTGCAGTTATCCCCTCTTCTCTGCATGATCAGGGAACGATGACCGTGATATCCCATGTTCTCTCGAACAGGGATCCCAACATCTCCAGTTCAGGCCGCCTGTACGGTTTTTTATGATGCTCTCCGTGCTCCTCTGTACGGACTGATACAGCTCTTTTTTTCATACAGCCTCCCGCAGGAGTCTTCGAGGCTCCTTGGTATAAAGTATAGACACGTCACCGTTGTTTTCAAGGAAAATGAGTGATATTCGCAAAAATTAGCTGCAAGACTGCAGCGTGACTCGTGTACAGGTGGTGTATGAATTTATATTGATATGAAAAGGATCATTGGTTCATGCCAAAGTAACGGGCAAGAAAATGGGCAACGCCATCGTCATCCACAGAAGGTGCGATGTGCAGCACATGAGCCTTGACCAACGCAGGCGCATTGCCCATGGCAACGCCTACCGCCGCAGCCTTGAGCATATCCAGATCGTTCTCCGCATCGCCAAATGCTATTGTTTCAGCCAGGGATCCGCCTAGCGCATGCAGACATTCCTCAAGCCCTGCGCGCTTGTTCACTCCATGGGCCACAATCTCGAGCATTTCATCATGCGAGAACATGGTGTCGAGCAGTGAGCCAGCCTGTGCAGCGAGTTCGGTTCTGATGGCGAGCAGGGTAGCTCGAGGACCGATGACGATGCATTTGACAATGGACGCATCGTCAAGATCGTCGAAATTCACGAGACGGCCCTGGATGCCGGTACGCTTCTCATAGAAATCCGAGTATGCGTTTGCGCGTTCGTAGTACCAGTCCTCACCCAGATACCACGCAAAGAGCACATCGTGGCTCCGCGAAACAGCCTTGAGTATTGCATGCGCATCAGAAGGAATGTGGTGCTCGGCCAGTTTCTGGCCTCCTGCGCCATATATGTCGGCGCCATTGGTGCAGACAAAGGCATCGGGGTCGAATGCGTCCTGCAGAAAATTGCGGGCTGCGCCAAGTACTCTTCCTGTGGCGATGATGAGCTTTCTGCCCCCTCTCTGCAGCTGGAGGAGAGTATCCTTTACTCTGGGGGAGAGTCGGTAGCCGGCATCGAGGATGGTGCCATCCATGTCCATCGCGATGAATCTGATCAAGCGGGGGTCAGGAGCTGAGTTCTGGTGCATGATGCAGGCATCGTATCGTGAAGATGCCATTTTGTCACGATGCGATACCTGCGGGATTTCTGTTCCAAAACACGCAGCAACGCAAGAAATCTTTCTTGACAGCAGCGCAGGCGCATGATTTACTTTCAACGGGAAAATAAAACCCAAGGAGGCCTCAATGAAAAAGGCATTGATCGTTCTGGCACTCGGTCTGGCAATTGCCGGGACGCTTTCGGCCCAGACCATAAATGTGCTGTTCTGGGACGATGCATATCCGAGAACGCTCATGGAGCGCATTCCGGAGTTCGAAAAGGCGACAGGCATCAAGGTCAATATCGAGATCCTGCAGCCGCCCCAGGTTTTCACGAAGACTTCGGTGAGTGTCACCAGGGACAGAACCGACTATGACCTGGTCTGCGTTGATGAGGGTAATATTCCTCTCTTCGCCTCGCTCATGCTGCCGTATGACCAGTGGGCGCCAGGCAAGGTGTTCAAGAAAGTGGATCCCTCCACGGTGACTCCCGCCATGCTCGATGTCGCCCAGTGGGATGGCAAGCTGATCGGTCTGCCCATCAACGGCAACCTCTATGTGTGGATGACCAGGAAGGATCTCATTGAGAACCCGAAGTACAAGACTGAGTTCAAGGCCAAATACGGGTACGATCTCGGCATACCGCAGACCTTCCAGCAGATGCTGGACATGGGAACCTACTTCTATGAGAACGGCATCGTGTCCGGCGGATTCGGGCCATTCAACGGCGGACCAGCAGGCGTGTTCGGCGAGGCCATTTTCATGTGGGAATCCTTTGGCACCCATTTCATCGACTGGATCAACGGCAAGCCGACACTGGTGGTTGACAAGGCCAAGGCGGTGCAGGGCATGGAATTCTACAAGAAGCTCATGAAGATTTCGCCCAAGGGTGCCGAGACCATGGCCCATGTGGAGCGCCAGGCTGCATTCTGCGCCGATCCCAAGGGCGTGTTCACCCAGTTCATCTGGCCGGCACAGATTGCAAGCTATGAGGATCCGGACAAGTCACTCGTCGCGGGCAAGATTGCCTATTCCGCTCCCCCGGCAGGGCCGGCTGGAAGATTTGCAATCCGTGGCACCTGGGCTGTGAACATTCCGCTTGCCTCCAAGAACAAGGAAGCGGCAGCCGAGTTCGTGTACTGGTGGGCATCCAAGGAAATCGCAACCTGGCTGGTTGAGAAGAACACGGTTCCCGCCCGCACCGATGCGTTGACCGATCCGAAGTTTGCCAAGACCAAACCATGGCTCGCGGCAATTGCGGATTCGATGAAGTACGCTGCTGCGCGGCCCCGCTTCAAGGAAGTGGCGCAGGTGCAGGATATCGTAAAGAAATACTGGATCATGGGTATCACCGGGCAGATGCCCTGTGACGAGGCAATGCAGAAGATTATCGACGAGACAAAAGATGTCCTCAAGAAAGCCGGTTACTGACAGCTTCCGTGCTGCCGGACCGGAAGGAAAGGCGCGCGGGCGCGCGCCTTTCCTGTTTCTGGCGCCGGCGATGATCATTGTTTTCGCAGTACTGATATTTCCCATTCTCTTTTCGCTCTTTGTTTCCACTTTCAACTGGCCGCTCTCGGAAGGAGCGGGCGTTCGTCGCTTTGTAGGCTTTGGCAACTATGTGGCGCTCTCGAAGGATCCCGAGTTCTGGAACAGCCTGAGGCTCCAGCTCGGCTTTATTTTCATTGCCATTCCACTTGAGCTGCTCCTGGGATTTGCAGCAGCGCTCCTGCTCAACAGGGAATTCTTCGGGGCCAGGGTGGTGCGCAGCCTTCTGTTGCTGCCTGTCTTCTTTCTTCCGATCCTTTCGGGTATGACCTGGCGCTTCATGCTTCAGCCACGTTATGGCCCTCTCAATGCGCTGCTGCTGAAACTCGGGGCACCGGAAATCACCTGGCTTGGCAATCCGCAGACTGCCTATGCCGCAGTCATCCTCCAGGATATCTGGAGGATGTGGCCTTTCATGTTCATGCTGCTGTATGCGGGGTTGACCGCCATTCCCCAGGAGCTCAACGAGGCTGCTGAAATCGACGGTGCAGGTTTCTGGCGCAAGCTGCGCTCCATCACCATACCACTCCTCACCCCTACCATTCTCACCGCAGTACTGCTGCGCATCATCGATGCGCTGCGTGTGTTCAGCGAAGTCTATGTCATGACGGAAGGTGGGCCCGGTTCCGCAACCATGCTGTTCTCGCTCTACACACAGAGGCAGGCGTTCGGCTACCAGAAAGTTGGTATGGCGAGTGCCATGGCAATCTTTCTCCTCGTGCTCTCAGTGGTGTTTGCGCTCACACTGGTGCGCAAGAACATGTCGCTCGAAGCCCTGGAAGAAAAGGCTGGTGCATGATGAAGAAACGAACCAGAAAACTTCTGCTCAATTCGGGCATTGCAATAGTGGCCTTCCTTGTGCTTGCCATCGAACTGTATCCCATAGCCATCACGCTCGTGAATGGTTTCAGGCGCGATATCCATATTCTTTCCGGCCAGCCCTTTGCGTTGCGGCAGCTCACGCTCCGGAGCTATGAGCTTGTCCTGAAGAACAAGGGCTTTCAGCTGGGCATGCGCAACTCGATCATCGTTGGCCTGCTTTCCACCTTCATTTCAGTGCTGGTGGGAGCGATGGCCTCATATGGCATTGCGCGATTCAGGTTCCGGGCGAGGAATGGACTTGCCTACAGCTTCCTCGTGTTCCGCATGCTGCCCCAGATCTCCCTTGTCATTGCGCTGTACCTGATGTTTTCGGCAGCGGGCATACGTGACACGGTAGGAGGCATTCCCCTCGCGC
>JAOABY010000039.1:0-230 GCA_026418115.1 Spirochaetaceae bacterium
GTCCTGCTGTGGTGATGGTCAGCGAAGGGCGTGTAAGGCTGTCTGTTCGAAGAGAGACTTTTGACGACCTGCTGGCGCGGGAGCTGTAGTTGGCCGGGATGGCCGGAAATGACTTGAAGTCAGCGTGTTGCTGCCGAAGAGCCTCATTTGGAGACCAGGAGAGCACGCCGCGCGCTGGAACGGCATGGCAAAAAGAAAGCCACTCGTCAGAGTGGCTTTTCCGGATTCGG
>JAOABY010000039.1:240-18437 GCA_026418115.1 Spirochaetaceae bacterium
CGCTAGCCCCTGCGCTACAGCCCGCTACATCAAAAAAAAACCCGTCACGCGGCGGACGGGATTGTTCCGCCTCAGGCGGAACCGCACGACGTTTGCATGTGGCATTGCGCCGTGTGGCGATCGGGAGCGACGGGGCTTGAACCCGCGATCTCCGGCTTGACAGGCCAGCGCGATAACCAGCTTCGCTACGCCCCCGTGTCATTTGCTGACGGGGAGGACTATAGCGAATTGCCATATTTATGTCAAGTGGAAAGTCGAAGCAGATTCTGCAAGTTTCATGGTTCCCATGTCAGATGTACAGCCCCGGATTTGGTATCGATGTTCTCCTCCGACGCAACACCAGGACGGCTGGCAGGGGGCTTCGCTCTGTTCACTGCCTGCTGCTGACCGGCGCGCGTGACATTCTGATTGTGCGAGGATACCGGCACAAGTACCAGATCCCCTGATGCCGGCAGCGAGGCATGCTGCGACGTCGATATGAGTGTATAGCCCAGAGGAGAGCAGGCATACCGTCCCAGCCGGTGGCCAGGAAGCGGAAAGGCATCGGAGACCATGCGGCATGGCACGGCGCTGGAGTGATGCTGCAATACTGTTTTCTCACGGGCACCTTCAGCGTGCCTGTCTTGCTGGGCTTTGTGTGCGCGGCTGTCGGTGGTTCGTTCCGACATCCTCATCAGAATGAAACTGAAGGACAGCTTTTCCTTGCCAAGTCCAGCCGATTCGGAAAGCTTTCTGAGCCATGAGGGAGCGAGTTCGGCAGGTACTGCGAAATGGCACCAGGGATACTTTGGCCTTATGGTGGGCATGCGTACGGGAGCGAGCGGCTTCATCTCAGATCCATGTGGCACCTCCCGTGTGGCAGGAGGCCCTGCTTTTTCAATGTCTGATGGCCGTTTGGCATCAATGCCTGCCGACTCCATCATGATGCGCTGGCCTGTTCTGAAAATGCCTGGCATGGGGCAAGCGCCCGTATGGGGGCAGGGTGCTTCGATGTGCATGTCTGCCAGCAACGCGTTTGCGCGCAAGGCGCTGATGAGCCCCCCGGCGCGCGGCTCACCAGGTTCCACTACAAGGATGTGCCCACCGTATGACGTCAATTCGACCAGCTCATGAAGAACGGAGTCCGCATGGTCGGCAAGCGGAGCATGATCGGCATGTTTCCACACGAACTCATTGAGCACATTGACTGCACTCACCAGATCGGCTCTGACCTTGAGCGGTTCGCCAAAACGGCCCTGATGCAGTTCGATGTTCCATGGAGGCAGGGATCCCGCATGCCTGGCAGCGAGTGTTTCGAGCAGCAATTTGCCGGTTTCCATGATTCTCGGCGCTCTGTCAACGCAGAGGATGCGGAGAGGCTTTGTCCGCAGCTCCGGCCTGGCGATATAGAGCGCCAGCGGAAAGGTAAGTGGGCCGGATCCTATATCAAGCACAGTGCCATGCACGGGGATGTCGAGCGAAAGATCGGTGAGGAGTGCAGTCAGACGCACGAGATTCCATGGCATGAAATATCTGAGATAGGCCGAGAAAAAGGCAGGGTTCGCAATATAGTCGGCCTTGCGGAGCGCGCGCTCCATGGTGAGGGCTTTCCAGAGATCCCGGATGCTGCGTGGCAGGAGGGAGAACTGGCGCTGGTTGAGAGGATTGACTTCATGCAGGCACTGTGGCAGCAGTTCGAGCGCGTGCACTGCATCCTCGGCGATGTGGAACTGATACAGTACGGAAGGTGCAGGTATATGCTGCCTGCGAGGTGATTCAGGTCTGTCGTGCTGGTATGCCTGTTTTCGTGTGCCTTTCTGCATGGAGTTAGTGTAGCATAAAAAGGCGCCGCATGTCCGCAGAGGACAGCGGCGCCTGCTCCTTGTGCGACCGGCCTGTATCTGGCTGGTTCCCTGCCGGTTTCAGTCGAAGCTCAGGATGACCTTCCCTGCCTCACCCGAGAGCATCGCTGCAAATCCCTTCTCGAACTCATCAAAGCTGAAGCGATGGGTAATGACGGGGCTGATATCCAATCCGGAGAGCAACATGGTCTGCATCTTGTACCAGGTTTCGAAAATTTCGCGCCCATAGATGCCCTTGATGAAGAGGCCCTTGAAGATGACGCGTGACCAGTCGATACCTGCACCATCCGGCAGCAGGCCGAGAAGCGCGATACGTCCGCCGTTATACATGTTTTCAATCATCTGCTCGAATGCCTGGGGGTTGCCGGACATCTCCATCCCGATATCAAAACCACCCACCATGCCGAGTTCCTTCTGCACCATATGGAGGTCTTCCCTGGTGACGTCGACGACTCTCGTTGCTCCAAGCTTTTTGGCCAGTTCGAGGCGCCAGGGATTGACGTCGGTTACTACGACGTTCCGTGCACCGACATGGCGTGCAATTGCTGCAGCCATGCAGCCTATCGGACCGGCGCCCGTGATAAGCACATCTTCACCAACCATATCGAAGGAGAGTGCCGTGTGGGTTGCATTGCCGTAAGGATCGAAGATTGCAGCGATTTCATCGGGAATCGATTCATGCACATGCCATGCATTGGTTGCCGGCACCGAGATGTATTCGGCAAAGCAGCCATCACGATTCACACCGATGCCGATCGTGTTGGGGCAGAGATGGCGGCGGCCTGCCCGGCAGGCTCTGCAGACTCCGCAGACGATATGTCCCTCAGCCGATACTCTCTCACCAATCTGATACCCCTGTACCGAGCGTCCCATGTCTACGATTTCGCCAACGAATTCGTGGCCTACCACCTGGCCGAGCCTGATGGTTCTCTGGGCCCAGCTGTCCCATTTCCAGATATGCACATCAGTTCCACAGATTGCTGTCTTTTTTACCTTTATCAGAAGATCGTTATCGCCGATGACGGGCATTGGGACCTCTTCCATCCAGAGGCCGGGCTCGTTCTTTCTCTTGACGAGCGCTTTCATAGAACTCCTTTCTCCGGAGACATGCATGAATGGGATCATGCCACACGCACGAGTCTGTACTGGACGGCACGCACTCCGGATCTTCCTGTCTTCAGTATACACCAACTTTCTGAAACGCGGAACTTGAAAATTGAAACATTCCCATGAGCACCGCAACTACCATGCCGCCTCGGATACCGTACAAAGGGAGCATGAGGGGAGCAGGGATGCGATCAGAGCAGGAAGAACAGTGCAGCACCCGCTACTGCAATCGCCGCTCCCAGAATCTCACCTGCATGGACCTTCTGTTTGAGCATGAAGACAGAAGGCAGAATGATGACCACAGGAGTCATAGCCATCAATGTACTGGTAGCGCCAGCCTGGGTATGCTGGAGCGAGAAGAGCGAGAGTGCGACTCCCAGGAAGGGGCCGAAAACCGCACCTTTGATTCCCGGGATGAAGGCTTCTCGCTTTTTCGGTACCTCACGAAGAACGAAATCCGCCTGTCCGAGGACAAGTGCCTGGATGCCAAAACCTGCAATGGCAACCAGCGTGCGTATCTGGGTTGCGGAAACGGCGCTGTAGGTGCCGATGCCTGCCTTGGTGAGCACCATGCCTCCAGCCTGGAAAAGCGCTGCAAAGAGTGCAAACAGCAAGCCGGCGTTGGCATGGCCGGCCTGCTCTTCATGCTGAGCATGTCTGGCTCTGGTGAGTACGACCAGCAGAATGCCTCCCACGGTGACCACCATGCCTGCCAATCGTTCCAGACGCATCCGTTCTCCGAGAAAGACGAAGGCAAGTGCCGAAGTGAAGACCGGTGTCAGCGACTGGAAGACAACCGTTATTCTCGAGCCGATCATGACATATGCATTGAAGAGGAAGTAGTCGGCAACAACGAATCCGACCAGCCCCGAGAGCGACAGGAACAGCCATGTGCGCGGAGGAGCATCCCATGGGAAAGGCACACCGCGCAGCACGGTTCCACTGATGCCCAGAAATATGAATGCAAAGACGACTTTCCAGAAATTGATTGCCAGTGCACTCGACTTGCGTGATGCAGTTTCGAAATAGATTGCCGAGAATGCCCAGCATACGGCTGTGCCGAAGGCGGCGAGCAAACCAAGTTTTTCCACAGTACCTGCATCCTACAGCAAGTGCGGCGGAAGCGGTAGGGTGGTCATCAGGCAGAGAAACCTCTGATATCCGATAACGCGCCAGATTGCCGGAATGAATTTGACTTCCAACAGGTCAGGTACTATGCTTGTCAGTGAAGGAGGGGAATTATGGCTGTCATTACCATCTCGAGAGAATTCGCCTCACTGGGCGAAGAGACGGCTCATACCCTCGCGGAACTGACGGGGTATGAGGTTGCGGACAAGGCACTCATAGAAAGCAAGCTGAAGGAGCTGGGACTCGAAACCCAGAAATTCCAGCGCTTCGATGAGAGAAATCCTGGTTTCTGGGCTTCTCTCTCCCAGCAGCGAGATGAATACCTGCACTATCTTACCGAAGTAGTGTATGCGCTGGCCACTCAAAACAAATGCATCATTGTAGGCCGAGGCGCAAATGCCATTCTCCGTGGGGTGGTGCATGTAGTGAGCATACGCCTGATAGGCACGAAGAGCACGAGAGTGGAGAGAGTTCGCAAGCTCCAGAATCTTGATGCAAGGCACGCGATGCAGATCATCGAAAGCAGTGACCACGAGCGAGGGGGATTCTACAAGTACTTCTTCGGTGTGAACTGGTCCGATCCGGCCGAGTATGATCTCACGATCAATACCGACCGATGCGATCCGATGCATGCCGCAGCGTCCATCAAGGCTTTCTGTGAGGCTATCGTCACACCAGAGAAGGAAGCTGCAGGTGTCGCCAAGGCTGCAGATCTCCTGCTGGGTGCGCAGATTGTTACCGAAATTTCGTACCACAAGAAAATACCGGTGCATTTCCTGGAGGCTGTGGTCGAGCATGGCGTGGTGGTACTCCATGGGGTGGCCAATACGCATGCAGCTGTAGATAGCGCAGTTGCTGCTGCCAATCTGGTTCCTGGCGTCAAGCATGTGGAGAGCGCAATCCAGCTTGTACAGGAGTTCACGGTAATCCCCTGAACATGATAGAGTGCCGTCCGTGAATACGCTGAGTGCATTTCATGCAATAGAAGAAACGATGCGGGCGCATCCCCGCGAGTGTATTCTCCATGTCGCAGCCGGCTCCAGGGCTTTGGGGCCACGGGCACGACGGATTGTGGAAGAGGCTCGCAGACTCGGTGTCCGCATCCATGAGGTACAACCCGAAGCGCTTGCACACATGTCCCCCGACCAGAAGGGGGTGGTGCTCGAGATGCCTCGCGATGTCGTACCAACGCGCAGTCTCGACGACCTCTGCCAGCCGGAGATCACGGAAGGCCTGGTGCTTGTACTTGATCATATCGAGGATCCCCAGAATCTGGGCGCCATTCTACGTTCTGCCGATGCATTTGGTGCTGACGCCGTCATAATCCCCTCCAGGCGTGCAGCCCCTCTGACTGAAGCTGTAGAGCGCGCTTCGGCTGGCGCAGCGGCCTGGATTCCCGTAGTGCAGACTGGGAATCTTGCTCAGGCTGTTGACCATCTCAAGAAGGCTGGGTGGTGGGTCTATGCTACCGATATGGGCGGAAAGCCCCTGGCTGCTACCACACTTTCGCGGAAAGCTGTGATCATTCTTGGAAATGAGGGCAAGGGCGTAGGACGATTGCTTCAGACCATGGCGGATGAAACGATCGCGATTCCCATGCGTGGGCATGTCGACTCGTTGAATGTATCAGTGACGGCCGGTATTGTACTCTACGAGTTCCGCCGGAACTCGACCCGGTAATTGTCATCGCCAGACAGAGGCCAATTTTCTCACCTGGGCGGCTCTTGAACTTAGCACAGAAAAGAAGGGGCGCATGCAGCATGCGCCCCTTCGCAGTACCTCACACGTCCCAGATTTCCCTGAACCTGTGTTCCCGTTCGCAGTATTTGCAGACGAAGGTCTGTTCTCCCTTGCGCCAGAACTCGGTAGGCACACCCTCATGATTGGCGGGGTAGGAGATGCAGTTCTCATTCTTGCAGGAGATTTCGTCGAAGCCATAGATGCGCGGTGGCATCGAAAGACGGAATTTTCTGGCGACATGCGCATGCCTGATGAGGTTCAGGGTGCAGCCGGGAGCTATGGCTGCAAGCTTTTTCAGGTCCTTCTCGCCAAAGCTGATGATGTCAGGCAGCGAAATGATGCCCTTGTAGATTTCCGGTCCACGGTTGGAGTGATACACCCCATGGCTTGAGCGCACATCGAGCCGCAAAATTTTCCGCACGGCATCTATGGTGTCCCAGATCTCGCCAATAGGCTTGCCCGTGGCGATATGGTCGATGACAATACCTTCCTCGACCGGCTTGATGCCGACTTTGTACTCGGGCTTGCGCTTCTCCTGTGCGGGGGCTTCGGTGACGAAGTCGTCTACGAATTGAGGCCTTGCCGCATGCTCACCTTCGAAGTCATGACCGATCTGACCCGACACCATGGCTATCTCGATGATTCTTGTCCAATATCCGTTGATGGACTGTCCGTCCCACCCATTGAGCGGCAGGTTATCGAGGAAGAAGGGAATCGTTGGGAAATTGCGGTCGCGCGGGAGGGGGTGGTAGAACCTCGTGCCTTCGGGCAGCTTGCCAAGCATATCCTTGCGGAAGGTTACCGCCTGGCGAAGGAAAGGTGTGCGTTCCAGCACTGCTTCGCCCATGCGCTCCAGCTGGAGCCTCGTGAAGTACCAAAGCCGTGCTACATGGGGCTGCGCAAGATACTCATCGATTGATTCAAAAATCCGGACGCGGAAGCCGTTGGCTTTCATTTTGTCTACGTAGTACGCAGGCATTGACAGCAGCTCCGGCGCAATGAGATCCACCTCCACATTTCTGAAGATACGGAGACCATCGGCCTTGGAGTGCACGGTTCGGCCATGGTAGAGATCGCCCACCATCGCAACATGGATGTGCGAGTCATCCCAGCCAAGCTGCTCGAGGAAGGAGAATTCATCCAGAAATTCCTGCGTGGGGTGCTCGTGCTTGCCATCTCCACCATTGATGAAGGCAGGGCGGGGTTTCCCTGTCAGTCTGGCGTAGGAATCCAGCGCTTCGTTGAGCCAGGTACAGACGCCTTCCAGCTTCGTTCTGAGTATGAAACAAGATTCATTGCTGTATCCGAACAGCATCTTGATGGCGTCGGTAATCGACTCGTTCTTGTTGAAACTGCTTGATGCCGTGTCGAAAACGTTGACGCGTGCTCCCAGAAACTTGCCTGCATTTCTGAAGGATTCGCGTGTCCTGGTCGAGTCTTCCATGAAAATGAGGTATATCTGGTAGTCAGGATCATTGATGCGGAACGCCGAGGTGTCTTCACCACGCTGTACCGCTTCCTTCAATTCCCGAGTCTTGCGATACAGGTATCGCTGCTCGTCCAGCGACAAGTCATTGACTACCGAAATGGTTCTTCCCTTGAACGGGCCATCACGCAGCATAGAGCCCTCCTTCATCCACTGCGGTCCGCCGTGCTTTGCCATGCGGGACCCTCCATGTACAAAAAAAGCCGACAACGTCGGCTTTATCGTGCTGAAACATCATGGCCACGGCTTGCAGCCTGCTCTTTTCGCAGCACCGCCACTGCCTCCAGACGACCGGTCTGCGGATAGAAATCATAGAGCACAAGCTGTACAAGCTCCCATGTTGCACGCAGATGCTTCAGATCTCGTGCAAGACTCGCATGGTCGCAACTCACATAGACGAGCGTCTGTGCATCGGCGCCTGCCAGCCATGCTCGAACCTCGGGCGTCATGCCGGTGCGGGGCGGGTCGGCTACGATGACATCATGGTGCTGCCTGGCAAGCGGACCCTTTACCCAGGTCTCAACCGGCATATCCGAAATGCGGATCCTGGCAGTGCCTCCGACGTTGCTTCGGGCAGCCTCCAGAGAAACGGGATCGCTCTCCACCAGATTCACGGCAGCAAATCGTTCCGCCAGAAAGGCAGCAAAGAGACCGGCACCTGCATAAAGATCCAGCGCAGCATCTCCCTCGAGTGTCAGAATATGACGCTCAAGCAACCGTTCCAGGACCCCAAGGTTGCTCTGGAAGAAATGTGCTACCGGAAAGCGGAAGTGATGGCCTGCCAGCACTGCCTCTGCGAAGGCATCCTGGCCCTCGATAAAGACCTGTGCCTCCTGGGCAAACGCGGTGAAGCGGCGACGTTCGCCTATGAGCGCTGCAAGCTCGCGATAGGGCCGTGCCTTGCGATTCTGGGCAATCATCCATGACTCAAGGACGGGCACCAGGGTGGGACATGTCCTTGTCCGGACTGTCTCTCTGGATCCTGCCCTGGTAAAGCCAAGCCCGCCATCATCGCAGGCATGCACCTGCGTTCGATTGCGGTAGTGATAGGGGGCACCCTGCACCATCTCGAGTACGCCAGGGTCGAAGCCTCCTATTCTGGAAAACGTCTCATGTGCTGCCTGTCGTTTGAGTTCTATTTGATAGGGATATTCGACATGCTGGAGTGCACAGCCTCCGCAGATGCCGAAGAGTGGGCATGGTGGCTCAATGCGATGCGGGGAGGGCTCAAGAATGTCGATGAGTCGGGCACGCATGAACTGCGCGTGTGTCTCTATCGGTTCGCAGAGGACACGTTCGCCCGGAATGGTAAAAGGTATGAAGACGGCCTTGCCTTCGGAGAATGCAATACCCTCGCCGTGAGATGAGATTTTCTCGACCTTCATGGTAAGGCTGGCGTCACTCATGGATCGGACACACTCTATACGATTTGCCGGAGGTCGAGCAAGTATGCTACCTTTGTTTTATGAGTATTACATTGCGTTCATTTGGTGCAGCGGGCGAGGTGACCGGCTCCAAGCATCTTCTCGAGGTCGATGGTCAGAAAATTCTCATCGATTGCGGTGCCTTTCAGGGAAAGCGTGCCGAAGCCGACGCCAAGAACCGCAAGCTTCTTGGAGAGATCGACCCCTCTTCCATCGATGTTGTGATACTGACCCATGCGCACTATGATCACTGCGGCCTTCTGCCTGCACTGGTCAAGCATGGATTTTCTGGTTCGATATTTGCTACGAGTGCGACGCGTGATCTGGCGAACCTCATCATGACGGATTCGGCACACATCCAGGCGCGTGATGCAGACTACCTCTCAAGGCAGGCGGACAAGAAGGGAGAGCGTTTTGACTGGAAACCGCTGTATGATGAGTTTGATGTCATCAAGACAATGGATCAGTTCGTCACGATCGGTTATCACAGACCCGTGCCGGTAGCTGACGGCGTACGTGCCGAATTCCTTGATGCAGGCCATATCCTCGGTTCGGCGCTCGTCCGCATGGAGGTGCAGGACAGTGCAGGGCACAAGGTGGTGATAGGGTTTTCCGGCGACCTGGGGAGAAAGAACAAGCCCATCATCAGAGATCCCGAGTGCCTGACGGATATCGATGTCCTTGTGCTCGAGAGTACATACGGTGACAGACTGCACGAACCAACCGAAAATGCGCTGGAGCGACTGGAGACCATCGTCAATCGTACCTGGGAAAACGGAGGCAAGCTGATCATCCCGGCCTTTGCGGTAGAGCGCACGCAGGAACTGGTCTTCTACCTGCATCTGCTGCACGATGCCGGTTCGATTCCCGAACTGCCGATATGGGTCGACTCACCAATGGCGCTCAATGCGACGAGCATTTTCGCGATCCATCCAGAGTGCTATGACGCTGAAACCTATGCTGCGTTCACCAGGCATGCCAAGAATCCTTTCGGCTTCTCCGCGCTCAATTTTGCCAGATCGGTGGAAGAATCAAAAATGCTGAATATGGCGCGAGGTCCCATGATCATCATATCGGCTGATGGTATGTGTGAGTTCGGACGCATTCAGCATCATCTCATCCATGGAGTGGAGAACCCGGCCAATACGGTGCTCATCGTTGGCTACATGGCAGAGGGAACGCTGGGACGCAGGCTCAAGGATGGGGCAGCTGAGGTTCGCATCCATGGCGACTGGTACAAGGTTCGTGCAAAAATAGAGGAGATTGATGCCTTCTCGGCGCATGCTGACTGGAAGGAAACCATGGACTGGCTTGCCTGCGTCGACAGAACCCGCCTGGGCCGTGTGCTGCTGGTACACGGAGAAGATGCTGCGCTCAAGGCCATGAGAGAGCATGTGCTGGAGAATGGTATCAGGCAGGTGGATATCGTAGAAGCAGGTGTACCGTACGAGCTGGCCTGAAGACGAGCCGTCTGCGGAACCTGCTCTCAACACAGCGCATCGAGTTTGGCGACACGCTGGGCATGCCTGCCGCCTTCGAATTCCGCAGCCATAAAGGTTGCGAGTATCTGTTCTACCGGCTCATGGTAGGTAACTCTTCCGCCAAAGGCGACGAAATTGGCATTATTGTGTTCCTTGGCCATGCGGGCAGTGTAGCTGTCATGGATGAGCGCGCAGCGAATGCCAGAGTGCTTGTTGGCGGCAATGGATATGCCGATACCTGTGCCGCAGCATACGATGCCGAAATCATATCCCCCTTTTCTGAACTCCTGTACGGCAAGTACAGCCTGATCGGGGTAATCGACGCGCACTTCCGTATCGACTCCAAGGTTCACTACCTCGTGGCCCTGGGCCTGGAGCCAGGCTAGAAGCCGGTGCTTGAGCTCAACTGCACCATGATCATTCGCAATGACGATTCTCATGGTCGCTAGAGTAGCGAGGAGCTCCCCAAGGGTCAAGGCGCAGCATGTTGCAGAACCTTCGGCCTTCTATTCAGGCAAAGCGAGGTGATATCTCAGCCCTCCAACAGAAGGGCCTAACGGTACAGACCAACCCGATAGATACGCATGTAGGCGTTGAAATCCTCAAATCCTGCTACGATGCCGATACTGCTGATAAACTCGGGATTCACGGTTTTTCTGCCTGTACTCTCTGCAGTGAAGGCACTCCATGGGAGGCGTAGCACCGAAGGAGTCACAGAAGGGCTGAATGGTGCCCGATAATAACTCCAAGGCAGGACATTGTCTCTGGTGCGAACAAAGACATACCATGAACTGGGGGTGCGCGCATCAACTTCCAGCTCGATCCCGGCATAGTCTGCTGCATTGAAGAGACCTCGCTCATGCCTGAAGCGAACCTGAATGAAGCCGCCACCTTCTGTGATGACGCGGCCAGCAAGCAGCAAGGCTGTTCTGCCCTCCGCATCAATCAGGACGGGAGGTGAGAGCTCCGATCTGCCGCCCATCACTCGATCGGCAAAAGCTTCCCATGCCCAGGCTGACTGCTCAGAATGAGAAGCCTGCATGTCTGCAATGACATATACAGTGTCCTGAGCGCCCGCCATGGCAAAAGGCAGCGCAAGAAGCAAAAATAACTTTTTCATATATCTAAAATAGTTAAATATTCAACATTCGTGGAACACCTTCAATCACAGGCAGCAATGCTCGAGTGAAGCGACCCGACTCAGTCTCCGTGCGTCGCTAGGGCAGTCGTGGTGGGGTAGCCACAGGTTGCATGGTTGCCGTATCTCCAGGGTCACGCGCCTCGAAGATATAGCGCCCCTCCTGCCAGTCTAGATAGCTCCGGGTGCCAGCATGGGGCGGAAGCATGACTCGATGCAGAGGTACAGTCAGGATATCAAACCAGTCTGTTGCAATGTTGCGCTTGATCACGCTGGCATCAATCCCCAGAGTCAGCCTGAGTCTGACGCTGGCTTCCGCTTGAAGTATGTAGACCGGGGCTCCGATTCGCATGCCATAATCGTGTTGCGTGAGAGTATGAGGAGTGCTCTTTCGGGGAGGCAGCAAAAAAGAAATCGTCTCGGTATTGCGGTCATTGAGGGCGAGATTCTTTCTGTCAATCTGGCTTTCATCAAGGTAGAGTTCGACAGGAACCAGGATGCTCCCGGTGCCATGCAGACCCAATCCTACCTGAAGCGCACCCTGGAGTGGGCCAGCAGCCATGCCTGTATTGGTGAGTTCGGGTGGTATTTCCACAGTAAAAATCGGCTGGGGATTGCCGCCCAGCGGCGGGAGGAAGCTCCTGCTCTGGTTCCAGGGGGAATTCACAGGAGCAAATTCGGCCAGTGTTCTTCCCAGTGCATACAGTTTGAAGGAAATCCATGAGCCGGCAATACAGACGAATTCATTGCCGCTGAAAATCTGGGATGCCGGCAGGCCTGTCCGTCGATAATCGGTTTCATCTCCGTCCCTGGTCGATGCCGAGATCGAGAGGCGCAGTTCCTGGCCTCTATCCTCAACTGCACTCACGATAATGCTGGAAGGATCCAGCCTGCCCTTGAGGTAGAATGGTATTCGCAGCCCCAGCCCATAGCCCATGCCATAGCTGATGCGCAGAAATCCACCAGAGAATTTCCACTTGCGTTCCCAGGCAAGTTCCTGACCCAACGTATAGCCATTGAGGAAAGGCTCGCTGAATTCCCAGCTGCCTTCCAGTCTGGCACCTGGCGAATAGGCATAGCTCTGCGCCTGCCCTGCCTTGCCTGCCAGGCTTGAGCCCCTGTGAGGCCTGCATGTTCAGCATGGGCTTGAAAGGTGGCAGCGTCAGAGGCTGTCGGCTCTGCTGCAGCAGTGGCCTGAATTCTGGCGCAAGACGCATGCTGCCGTCATTGACCAGTTGCTGCGGGATTACTATCTGATCGATCACGGAGAATTCGCCTTCTCCACGCGCAATGGCACGCAGCGCAGCATCTTCGCCGCCACTGGCATATGCCAGCTTCACCGGGTCGTCAGGCATCAAGCGAGGCAGTTCTTCCGAGAGAAAGGTGCGGAATGCGCTCTGCTCTTCAGGCTTGAGATCTCGTACACGTACTCTTGCGGCCGCCTCCCAGTCCACCGGAGAGAAAAAAGAGGCAAGTTCCGGCACAGCTGCTGCAGCGGCACGAGGATCGCGAAGCACAACATGTACTTCTCTGACAAGGACCAGGCGATCGGGGAACTCGATGGCAGCCTCGTTGAGAGACGGTTTGCCTGCAAGAGCCGAAGGAGGCAGCGCTGCAAGTCTGAGGCTCAATTGCCGATGGGAGGTAAATGCCTGTTCATATACCAGGCTCAGGCTGATACGGTTACCTTGTCCGTCATCGAGAGTCGCCTGCTGCATGGCGCTGCGATTCAGTACCTGACGTGGAGTCTGCTGTGAGGATACTATGGCGAGGAGAGATTGAGGATCCCAGTTCCTGAGCAGGCTTGCCAACTCGGGATAGTTGCGGAAGAGCGCAGGAGGTGTGACAGAAGACGCACGAGGAGGAGGCATGCCTGGTGCTGGAACAGCATGGGTGGCGATTCCTGTTGCCGTCAGCCACGCCAGTATAAGTGAAACCAGCCCGATCCTGCTCATCGTCGAGCGACGACTCATACTGCCTGCCTCCTTGAGTGTGCTAGTGTTCTTTTACCATACTCTGTGCTGTTACGGGCAGGCAAGCTGGCTGCAGCGGGCTCCCGATGATCTGTTCGATTCTTCTGAGCATGCTCCGATCTTCTGGTGCTGCAAAGGTCAGCGCGACTCCCTCACGATGCATGCGCCCCGTACGGCCAATACGATGAGTATAGGCTTCCGGCGTGTCAGGCATGTCAAAGTTGATGACATGGGTGATCTGCGAAATATCAATGCCTCGCGCAGCAATATCGGTGGCAACAAGAATGTCGGCTCTGCCGGAGCGGAACTGCTGCATTGCCCTGTCCCGCTGTGCCTGGGAGAGGTCTCCCTGAATTGAAGTTGCGCGCAGCCCGGCATCCGAGAGCTGCATCGCAAGTTTTCTGGCTCGGTGTTTTGTCCGCGTGAATACGAGAGTTCTGCGTTTTTCAGGAGACTGCAGCATGGTGGCCAGCCTGCCGAATTTATCGGTCTGCCCGACGTGCACTACATAGTGGCGCACGGTTTCAACAGGCCTGGAGGCGGAGAGTTCGATGCGCACCGGTTGTTGCTGGAATTCTCTGGCAAGCGCTCTGATTGCAGGCGGAAGGGTTGCGGAAAACAGCAGGGTCTGGTGATGCTCGCCCGTCGCGTGGATTATTTTTCTGATGGGGGGAAGGAAACCCATATCGAGCATCTGATCGGCTTCATCAAGCACAATTGATTCGACCGTGCTGAGATCAATCACCTTCTGACCCATGAGATCGAGCAGCCTTCCCGGGCAGGCAATGAGTACCTCGGGCATGTCACGCCGCAGGCTGCGAATCTGTGCGGCTGCAGATACACCTCCATAGATCGCGATGCTTCTGATGCCTGTTCCCTTGCCCAGCAGGTCAGCAGATCTGCGAGTCTGCTCCGCAAGCTCACGTGTAGGAGAGAGCACCAGAACGCGTGGAACACAGCGGCTGCCTGAGAGCAGGCGCTGATACAGTGGCAGCAGGAATGCTGCAGTCTTGCCGGTGCCGGTCTGGGCCAGGCCGAGTACGTCATGGCCTTCCAGAATTGGTCCGATTGCCTTGGCCTGGATGGGTGTGGCTTCCACAAAGCCGGCACGGTCGATGTTCGCCTGAATGCGGGCATCGAAATTGAATGAGGAAAAATTCAAACGACTATCCTTAAGGGTCCTTCTGGAGGACGTGAATGAACGGCATGAGTCCGGATCAGTCAGCTGAGGCAGCGTAGAGTGCAGCCGGGTCGATTTCGGGACGATGGCGCCCGGTATCTGTTCCTGAGGAAAAGGAGAACCGCATCATGCAGCGCGCATCGGCGAAGTTGCAGCGACTATATCCCGGAACGGCAGCTTTGTACCAGCCCCCTCGCGCTGCATGAGCCTATGAACCGTCATTCGGCAGTCTTGTCAACCACCTGGGCTTCGGGAGCGTTCTTCTTTACCGACTCGATCCCATTTTCCATAGAGGCAGCAGCAGTATACAATTCGCTCTGACCGATGACCTGGCCGTTGCTGGCCTTCAGCACGAAGTAGAACTTGCCGTCCTTTGAGGTCTTGCGTTCGTAGCGCTCATCCAGCGGAGCATTCTTCTTGACCGATTCGATGCCATTCTCCGCGCTGGCGCGAGCCTTGTACTGCTCACTCATCAGAATGGTTTCGCCATTGCCGGCCTTGAGTCTGAAGAAAAATTGTCCATTTGACGCTTTGAGCAGTTCAAACTTTCCTGCCATGACAGGCCTCCTTGCTATGATGAAGTAAGTCTAGTGCATGCAAGGCTCATTTGCAAAAAAATGGCTCGAGGCCCGCAGGGTGCTGGAATTGCAATTGAACACATGCGCAGTCATTGCCTGATAACGTGGCGATTACAGCGAGGGCAGCTGACTGTCTGTGCCGCTTTTCTGAAGCTGCAGCAGAATTTCGGGGATTGGTACTGAAGTTCCCAGTACTTGCCTCCTTCGACATGCCCGCAGGCATGGCTGATCCCTGCACTGGCTGCAGGGGATCGCAGTCCCCTCACCTCCTGCATGGAAGAGCAGGCGTTGTGCGCCTTCCGTATTGCCGCTGTAAAGGCGTCGCAGCATGCCGCGTATATCCATGTGCCAGGGGCAGGCTTGCCGGCAAGTGTCGTGCTCGCACCACAGACAGAGATTGCCTGCGCTTTGCGGCCAGTCTGCAGCATAAAGGGGTGCCGGAGAACGGAGGTACTGCACAAATCCTCTGTTGTTGCAGTAACGGTATTCAGGCAGCTTTTCCTTGCGCAGGATCACATCAGCCGCACTCAGGCCAGAGATGACCACTGCGGGTGTGCCTGTTCCCATCGTGGTCGACTCACCGCAGCAGAAAAGATTGCTCCATCTGGTGCTGGCATGCTGACGCCGAAGCAGCTCCTGCCCCATCATCTGCCGGGGGCCTGCAACCGCGCCTCCATTCTTGAGTGTGTAGCGTTCGATGGTGACAGGTGAACCGACCTCCCAGGAAATGAGATTCTCCCGGAATGAAGGGAAATAGGAATTCAGATACTCGATGATACGCAGCCCTTCTTCCTGCTTGGCTGCTTCGTAGTCTTCCCGGACCCGTGGATTCCCGGAAGCGAGTTCCTCCGGTGTTGGCCATTTTCTGAATGAGGGGCCGATGGCAAGGACGCTGTGACATCCAGGCTCATTCAGGGAAGGATCATCCATCGTCGGTATGTAGAGGGTTATTTCCGATTCTGCAAGCGCTTCGGTATCCTCCACCAGCATTTCAACAGGGCCTGTGCCTGACGGGAAGGCTTCTCGCCTGACAGTCGCATAGAGAATGATACTTGCAGGAGTGGGTACTGTTGCGGCGACCTTGCGCGCAAGCGAGGAGGGCACTGCATGCCGGGGCAGCAGCTTCTGATACAGGTTCCACACTGTACCGCTATAGATGAAATAATCAGCCTCTATCCTTGTTCCATCGGCAAGACGGGCAGCCCGGATGCTTCTTCCCTCAGGCTCGAAAGCAGTTACCTTGCTGCCATAATGCATCGTGCCACCATATTTCTCGATTGCCTTTTCCAGTTTGCCAGCATACACCTGCGTCGAGCCGTGGATGTAGTAACTGCCGCTCCGGTGATTTTCGACAAACATGGTGACTGCCATGATTGCAGGCGTCTCTTCCATTGTGGTGTAGCAGTAGGTCGAAGTCAGCTTGTCGAAAAAATGCATGACATCGGGAGAAGTGGTGAATCGTCGGAGCAGAGCAGCAGCACTGGTGACGAGCAGAGGCAGCATCCTCATCTGTGTGAGAGGTGCCCTGATTCCCCGTGCCAGCATTTCCCTGAATGGAATTTCCGAAGGGGAAAGAAGACTGGGATCCTTCATGATCACATTGTCATAGAGATCCTGCAGAAAGGCATAGAACCTGCGAATATTGCCGATCTCCCCCGGGAAGAGCTGTGCCAGGGCATCGAGAAAACTCTCCACATCGGCATGGAACACGATTTCCTGGCCGGCAAAATGAATCCGATACATCGAAGCATGCTCGATCACGGCGATAGGTTCTTCAAGCTCGTTGAACAGCAGGGTATGGGGGTTGAAGCCCGTCGGCCCGAAACCGAACATCATGGCGGAGCCGGCATCGAATACCGCATTACCCCGCTTGAATGCTCCCGATGATCCGCCTGGCTGATGTGCCTGTTCCAGAACATCTACCTTGAAACCGCGCTTTGCGAGAAGCGCTGCTGCAGCAAGACCGCTCAAGCCTGCGCCAATCACAGCCACGGAGGGGGAACCATGTCGTGTAATGTTCTTCATGCCATGCTCACTTTCAGAATTTCACCCAGGTACAGCCTGTGGTAATCCTTGCGCGGATACTCATGCTCGATCGCAGGATCGAGGAAGTGCTGTGGATCAAGGTCCTGCCAGTAAATCTTTCTGCACTCCAGCACCAGCGAAGCTTCCTCGAAGCAGGGTGCCGTTACGGCGAGGGAGGCCTGGGGCGTAAGATGCACCCTGGCGATCTTGTCCTCATGACGCCCTGATACTGAGCCCAGTATCGAGAGAGCCGGGCGATAGACGGGCGGAAACATGTTCAAAGTGAAGGTGTCGTAGCGTTCCATGTACTCAAAGGTATACCGCGTGGGGCGCACCAGTACCTGAAACAGCATGCGATTCCATATCTGCCCATACATGCCCCACGAAATGGTCATTGCATTGTAATCATTCCGGGCAAAGTCGCCAGCGCAGAGCACCATCCAGTTGTCACGAAGCTGAGCGGGATCGAACGCGAATTGTTGCAGAGGTACTTCTCGTCGTTGCAGCATGACTTTCTTCCTTTCTCTGCGTCCCATGATATACGGGGGCTGATGCAAAAGGAAGAAGCCTTTATTACAAGCAGAGGAAACAGCAGACGCATGCCTGCGGGGCTGCAGAACTTGCAGCTCTTGGCCCGATGATGTAGGATACACACAGGAAAGGCGCTGCATGCCCGAAAGGCATGCGCACCAATGGCGATGGAGTCCGCCATGGCATATGCCTGAACCGCCCGCTTTGCCGAAGCTGATGACTCCTTCCGATGACGCCCGGCCATGAGGCGTACAAATTCCTGTTCGGAAGGAAGTCTGTATGTGCAAGGTGAGCATGCTCTATCGCGATCCCGAAGATCCCCGCAGGACTGAGTCCTGTCCAGCTCCCGAATATTTTGTGGATCTCAACCTGGATCAGGTGCTGGAAGGCCTGGGGAACCTGTTCCACGACTATAATCTTCAGTACCACTTTTATCGCCCGCTCGATAATCCGGAAGAAATTCGCTACCGGCAGGCAATTCTGCTCGATCTCGCAAAGCCTGAAATTCTGGCAAGCATCAGGGAATTTTCTGCGGAATTTCGAGCCATGAGGCGCTCTCTCGGGT